>QHVW01000521.1 GCA_003223675.1 Acidobacteriota bacterium | reverse complement strand
GCGAGTCTTGACCCCCTGCCCGCCTGCGGGTACTCTGCCTCCCGTCGCACCGCGGACTTCCAGGCATGATGAAAGTCACCGAGCACCTCGCCAACGCCGACCATCCGCTGATCAGCTTCGAGATCATCCCGCCCCTGCGCGGCGGCGACGTCAAGGGGCTCCTCAACCTGATCGAGGATCTCTGCAAATACCGTCCGCCGTTCATCGACATCACCAGCCATGCGGCCGAGGTGATGTACGACGAGACGCCGGCGGGCATCCAGCGCCGGGTCAAGCGCAAGCGGCCGGGGACGCTCGGGGTCTGCGCGCTGATCCAGAACAAGTACCACATCGACGCCGTCCCCCACATCCTCTGCCAGGGGTTCACCCGCGAGGAGACCGAGGACTTCCTGATCGAGCTGCGCTACCTGGGGATCGACAACGTCCTCGCCGTGCGCGGCGACGACAGCGGCTTCCAGAAGCCCCTCCAGTACGGCCGCAGCGCCAACCGCTACGCCTGCGACCTGGTGGCGCAGATCGCCGCCATGAACCGCGGGCGCTACCTGGAAGAGGACCTCCTGGACGCCGAGCCCACCGACTTCTGCGTGGGCGTCGGCGGCTACCCCGAGAAGCACTTCGAGGCGGCCAACCTGATGCTCGACGTGCGGCGGGTCAAGGAGAAGGTCGACGCCGGGGCCCACTACGTGGTGACCCAGATGTTCTTCGACAACCGGCACTACTTCCACTACGTCGACCTCTGCCGCGAGCAGGGGATCCAGGTGCCGATCATCCCGGGCCTGAAGATCCTGAACGGCGAGAAGCAGCTCGCCTCGATCCCGCGCAACTTCTATGTCGAGATCCCCGCCGAGCTGGCCGACCAGGTGCTGGCCGATCCCGAGCACGTGGGCGACATCGGCGTCGAATGGGCCCTGAAGCAGTCCCAGGAGCTGCTCGACCACGGCGTCCCCTCGCTCCACTTCTACGTCATGCAGAGCGCCTCCGCGATCAAGAAGCTGATGGCGCGGCTGAAGCTGTAGGGCCGCATCGGCTCCCGCGATCATCCACCCTGGCGCGTTCTCCTCGCATAGAGCGCCTCCTGGAACGGCCTGCCCTCGCGGACGAGCTTGATCTCGCCCTCGGCAAGCATCCGGCGCAGGACGTCCGACGCCGTGCGGGGGCCGATGCGCTCCGGCAGACGGCCCGCGAAGCGGCGGTTGGCTTCCGCGGCCACGTCGGTCGGGCCGAAAGGCTCGGCGAGCCCGGGGCTCTCGGCGGCGAGCTTGATCAGGCGGCCCACCATCTTGCGGTTGCGGGGAGGGAGCCGGGCCTCGTCGGCCACGGCGGCCGGCTGAGCCGCGGGCGGCAGCGTCTGGGCGAGGTCCACGGCGGTGCCGGCGGCCGTGCGGAAGGTCTCCAGGCTCTGCAGGACCTTCTGGAGCTCGGCGGCGTGCACGGCCTGCTGCTCCCGGTGATGCTCTCCCTGCTGGGCGTGGAAAACCACCTGCTGGGCGTGGAGAGCCTCCTGCTCGCGGTGGAAAGCCGCGCGCCGCTCCAGATTGGCCATAACCTCCTCGACCGACAGCTTCGCGCCCATGTCGTCCCTCGCTGGCTCCAGGTTGCGGTGAATCGTGTGCCACCAATGCTACCACGCGGAGAAGCCCCCGATTCCCCCAAGGTTGCGGTGAAGGAGCCCGCCTTGCGGTGGAGAACGAAGCCTCGCCGCGTTCCGCCAGGCCCTGCGGCAGGGATGGCGACCTTGCGGTGGATCGGCAGGCCCTGCGGCAGAGGGCAGCGAGATGCGGCGGAGCCGAATCCTTTGCGGCGGGGAGCACGTCTTCGCGATGAACGGGACAACCTCGCGGTGGCCGGCGCTACCTGGCGGTGAAGGAGCTTGCCTTGCGGTGGAGCGCGGAACCCTGCGGTGGAGCGCGGATCTTTGCGGTGGAGCGCGGAGCCTTGCGGTGTTTCTGGCGCCCTTGCGGTATACGAGGTTGCCTCGCGGTCAGTCCGCCAACCTTGCGGTATCCCTGTCTCTCCACCGCAAAGCTTCTCCGCTTTGCGGTGGATGGCCAATCTTTGCGGTGGATGGCGAAGCTTTGCGGTCATTCCCTTGCTCTGCCGCAAGGCAAGGGGAGATCGCGGAGAGCAAGGAAGCTTTGCGGTGGACGGGCGGACCTTGCGGCGGGCGGCGGAGCCTTGCGGTGAAGCCTGGGCCGTGGAAAAGCTCCGGCGGCCCATGCGAGAGCTTCTTTCGGCGAATCTCAGGCGTGACCGGCTCGAACCGCGCGGGGAGAAACCAGTGCCGGATAGCGCTACCAGACGCTCCCGGAGATATTTTCTGTCTCTCTTCCTTGTGACAGTGCGTGCTGGAAGGTGAGCCAAGCTACCAACGCATCCTTCTGCAGGCCCCAGTTCTTCATAATAAAGTAGCATTCCGCTGCGAGTTGCGCCGCATATGCCGCGTCTCCCGTTGCGACGAGCACTTGTGCTAAATCAATGGAGACGAGCACAAACTCTTGGTTGAGGTTTCGTGCATAGAGCTCCTCCCGGAGCTGCTCGAAGATAATTACGGCGTCCATGTGCTCTCCGAGACGAGAGGCTATTTGAGCTTCGACCCAGTGAAAGCGGATCTGGATCAAGTCATCAGGGAACTGATTGATAAGAGGACGGGCGCGCTCGAGCGCAACGAGAGCTTCTTCCGGCTGGTCGAGATCGCACAGAAATCGGGCAAGCGCATGCTGGGCACAGAGCTCGAGGATACCCCGTTCCGGGTAGACATATCCGATGGCATCTCCCATCTTGAATAAGATCCGGCCTTGCTCGTGGAGCTTGCCAGCTTTCCGAAAAATCTCGAGCGCCTGCCGGAGAGACGACTCTGCCTTCTCGAACTCTCCGATATCTTTCATGTAGGAGGCTTCGAGGTCGATAAGGCGTGCCCTTTCCATGGAATCTCCCGTCCCGGTCTCCAGGAGACGCCATGCCTCTTTGAATGCCATCCTGGCCCCCTCAAAATCGTCCGCGATTCGTTTCGCATTGCCGAGCGCTGCCCACGCTTGGGTCCTGAGATTGGCCACGCGCTCCTCGCCGAGCCTGACTGGATCGAGCCGCTCGGCCACCACGATTGCGAGCCGGACGATATCGACGGCATCCGCTGGCCTTTTCTGCCGGTACGACCGGCTAGCTTCGAGAAGCCGCTCGTAAAAGCCGAAGGTGTGAAAGCGCGGGTCGGATTTCACCCAGGCAACGCGTAGCTGAGGAGTAAAGGGCTCGATCTCAGCCCATTGAGCCCATCCCCGGAGCCTCTCTACGGCCAGTCTCTGTTTCTCGTCTTCTGTGACGAAGGCGAGCGACTGGGCTACATAGGATTGCTTCCAAGGGGATTTCCTGCTCTCCTTGAAAGAGGTGAAAAGGCCGGTTTTCGAGGTAAGCCGATGCGCCATCTCCAAGCAACGGGGGCATCCACCCAAGAGATGAAGCACGACCTGCCGGAGCTCCTGCTGCGATGTCTCCAGCCGGATAAACCGTTCCAGAAGCTCCTCGGGAATGTGCCACTCGGCCATAAGATCCCTCCTCAGTCCATTGGTGAGCTATCATACTTGAGGAGGGTCTCTTTGAGGGCAAAAAGGCTGCCGGAGCATGTGGAAGAGTACCTAGAAGAAGATCCGAATTGCGGGAAGAAAGATCGAGGATCGATCAGCGTTGCGGAGTTGCGCTCAGAGGGAGGGGCTTTGGGGTGGAGATTTGCCCCTGTGGGCTGATCGGGTGGTGGTTCTATTGCAGCAACTTGCCATCCCTGGTAACTTGACGCCATGAAATTCGAGGAGCTCCTGGAGACGGTGGGGGATGAGCCGCTCTTCGAGACGGGGCTCCTCCTGGCCGGCGACGTGGACCCGGCCGCCGTGCACCGCCAAC
>QHVW01000340.1 GCA_003223675.1 Acidobacteriota bacterium | reverse complement strand
AAAGGAGGGCAGGAGGCGTGCAAGCCGCAGCGTATGACCACCAACTACCGCTTACGAGCCCCCCAGGCGCCCTGGAAGCGCTGTTCCGGGAGCATCATGGGGCGGTGTACCGCGCGGCGTACCGGATCACCGGCGACGCCATGGACGCGGAAGATGTCTTGCAGACCGTTTTCACCCGTCTACTGCGGCGAGAGGAGCAGCCGGACCTTTCCGAGAGCGCCGGAAGCTATCTGCACCGCGCGGCCGTCAACGCCGCGTTCGACCTGATGCGCCGCCGCAAGCGGAGCCGCAGGGTCGACCTCGAGGAGGTGGGAGAGGACCTGGTGGACACCACCGATCCGGGTCCCGAACGGACCCAGGGGAGCCGGGAGCTCAAGACCCGGCTGCGCGAGGCGATGTCCCGCCTCTCCCCCCGCCAAGCCGAGATCTTCACCCTCCGCTATCTCGAGGGCATGGGCAATCTGGAGATCGCCAAGATGATCGGCGCTTCGCAGACCTCCATCGCCGTCTTACTGCATCGCGCGCGCCACCGGCTTCAGAAGGAGCTGGGGTCGCTGCAAGGAGAAGCATCATGAGCCTGTTTGATAGGAACGATTCCGATCTCCTCGACGAGGCGGTCCACCAGGTGGCCGACGAGCCGATCGACCCGCGAGAGGTCGAGGCCGCCGCGGCCCGCGTCTGGGCCCGCCTCTCCCAGGAAGGCGCCGCGAGCTCTACGGCCCCCGCTCTGGAGGCCGCCGCTCCCGCCGCCGGCAGCCTGCACGGCTGCGACGATTTCCGGTCCCTGATCCCCGCCTTTGTGCGGGGTGAGCTGTCCCCGGCGCGCGCGCTGCTCGTCGAGGACCATACGCGGAGCTGCGTCCCCTGCCGCCGGGCCCTTCGCGAGGCCCGCGAGGGCAAGGCGGCCCAGACCCTGATCCCCAGGAAGGCCGCCAATTCCAACGCCAAAGTGGTCTGGATGGGCCTGGCCGCCGTGCTGGCGATCGCCCTCGGCTTCGGCCTGGTGATGCTGGTGCAGGACAGGATGGCCGGCGGCGCGAAGATGGCCCGCATCGACTCGGTCGAGGGGACCCTCTACCGCGTGGCCGGCGATTCCAGCCGCATGATCCGCCCCGGCGAGACGATCGACGAGGGCGAGGAGGTGCGCACCGCCAAGGGGTCGACCGCCCTGGTGCGGATGGCTGACGGCTCGCTGATCGAGATGAGCGAGCGGGCCGGCTTCTCGCTGGACGCCAGCCGCAAGGGGAACACCATCCAGCTCGAGCGCGGGCGCATCATCGTGCGCGCCGCCAAGCAGCACGACCGTCATCTGTTCGTCGCCACCCGCGACGCCCAGGTCTCGGTGGTGGGCACCATCTTCGCCGTCAACAGCGGCACCAAGGGGTCCCGCGTGTCGGTGATCCAGGGTGAGGTGCACGTGCAGCAGGGCACCAAGCTGGCCGTGCTCCACCCCGGCGACCAGGTGACGACGCACACCAGCGTCGAGCGGGTGCCGGTGAAGGACGAGGTGGCCTGGAGCCGCAACGCCAAGGAGTACGATCAGCTCCTGGCCGAGCTCACCGCTCTGGGTAAGGAAATCGATGCCCGCGTGGCGCGTCCGGGCCTGCGCTATTCGACCCGGTTGCTGGATCTCGCCCCCGCGGGGACGACGATCTGGATCGCCCTGCCCAACCTCTCGAAGAGCCTCGCCGAGACGCAGAAGATCCTCGACGAGAAGATCAGCGAGAGCCCGTCGCTGGCCCAGTGGTGGACCGGCGTGCTGCGCTCGACCGACAGCGAGCAGAAGTTCCACGAGATGATCGAGAAGCTCGGTGCCCTGGGGACCAACCTGGGCGACGAGGTGGCGGTGGCGATGGACCCCGGCGAGAACGACAAGTGTCAGCCGGTGCTGCTGGCCGAGGTGACCAACGAGGCCTCGTTCCGCGCCACGGTCCAGCAGGAGCTCAGCGGCAGCGGGCACGCGGACAAGGTGGTGTTCGTGGACGATCCGGCGACCGCGCCGGCCTCCGGGGATGCCATGCTGCTGTGGATCCACAACGGTCTGATGGTGGCCTCGCCGAGCGGAGACGAGCTCCGCAAGGTGGCGGCGGCCGTCAATGGTGGAGCCAATCCGTTCAAGTCGAGCGCCTTCTACGGGCGGATCGCCCAGGATTATCAGGTGGGCGCCGGCTGGCTGTTCGCGGCCGACCTCCACACGCTGATCGCCAAGGGGGAGGCGGCCAAGACCCCCGAGGATCAGCAGACGGCCGAGAAGCTGGGCATCCTCGATCTCGACCAGTTCATCATCGACCGCCGGGAGGTCGACGGCCGGGCCGAGACCCGCGCCGCCCTCACCTTCGACCAGGCCCGCCGCGGGATCGCCTCCTGGCTGGCCGCGCCAGCGCCGATGGGCAGCTTGAGCTTCTTCTCGCCCGACGCAAACTTCGTCTCGGCTTTCGTCGTAAAGAGCCCTGTGAGCATCCTGGACGAAATGCTGTCGATCAAGCCCGAGCTGGCCCAGGAGCTGGCCGACGCCCAGGCCAAGCACGGCTTCGACCTCCGTAACGATCTCGTGGCGCCCCTGGGCGGCGAGATGGCCATGGGGGTGGACGGTCCGCTGCTGCCGACGCCGTCCTGGAAGCTGGTGGCCGAGGTGTATGACACCGCGCGCCTCCAGCAGACCTTCCAGAAGGCGGTCGGGCAGATCGACGCCGAGCTGCGGGCCAACGGCAAGCCGGGCCTTCAGATCACCAGCCAGACGGCCGGCGGCCGGACGTACTACTCGATCGTCTCCGGCGACGGCGCATCGCACGCCAGCTACCTGTTCGAGGACGGCTACATGATCGCCGGCCCGAGCGTGGCGCTGCTGGAGCAGGCGATCCAGCTCCGGAGCTCCGGAGTGACGCTCGCCACCACGGCCAAATTCCGCGACCTGCTGGGTCCGGACGGCCAGGTGAACGTCTCCGCCCTGGTCTACACCAACATCGCGCCGATCGCGCAGTCGGCCTCGAAGGTGCTCCCCAGCGCTCCGGCGAAGGGCGGCCACCCGAACGGCGCGGCCCAGCTCGGCAAGATGCTGGCCGGCCAGGGGCCGACGCTCTACTACGCCTACGCGGAGCCGGACCGCATCGTCTTCGCGGGCAGCAACCAGAACCCCCTGGGCCTCAACCTCGGCACGCTGGCCAGCTTCGGCGGCATGCTCGGGGCGGCGCACCAGGGGCAAGAGGACGCCGCCCACTAAGGGCGACCTACGAGGCTCTGGAGGGAAACGACCGTGTCGAACGATCCAGTCATCGAGCTCCAGGGCCTGGAGGTCCATCTCGGGAAGCGCCCGATCCTCAAGGGGTTGAGCGCTTCCCTCTCCGGCCGCTGCATCGGCCTGCTGGGGCCGAACGGAGCCGGCAAGACCACTCTTCTTCACACCCTGCTCGGGTTCCACCCCGCCTCGGCAGGCACGGCCCGCATCTTCGGCCGGGACATCCGGACGGAGGCGCGGGCCGTCCGGGCCGAGATGGGCTACATGCCCGAGAGCGACGCCTTCCTCGGCGGCATGACCGCGGTGCGGTTCGTGCGGCTGATGGGGGAGATCTCGGGCCTGCCTTCGGAGCGAGCCCTGGAGCGCGCTCACGAGGCGCTCTTCTACGTGGGCCTCGGCGAGGCCCGCTATCGCAAGGTCGAGACCTATTCGCTGGGCATGAAGCAGCTCGCCAAGCTGGCCCAGGCGCTGGTCCACGGGCCGCGGCTCCTCTTCCTCGACGAGCCGACCAACGGCCTCGACCCCGACGCCCGCGAGCGGATGCTGCGGCTGATCCACGACATCCGCGACACGGGCGAGGTGAATATCATCCTCTCCTCGCACCTCCTGCGCGACGTCGAGGAGTGCTGCGACGAGGTGCTGATCCTCAAGGACGGCCGTATCGCCACCTACTGCAACCTGGAGGAGGAGCGCCGGGCCAACCGGAAGTTCCTCGAGCTGGAGACGCGAGGGGGCGACGAGCCGTCGTTCGTGGCCGCCGTCGAGGCCCTGGGGGTCGAGATGGCGACTTCGGGCAAGCAGAAGATCAAGCTCGTGCTGCCGGAAGGGGTCGGCGTCCGCGACCTCTACCGGCTGGCCGCGGAGCGGCAGGTGCAGATCCGCCGCCTCGACTACAAGAAGGACTCCTTGCAGGACATCTTCCTCCAGGCGATGGAGACGGAAACGGAGGTCGCCGGCCATGGCCGTCTATGAGCGCAACTACGGGCGCTACCGGGGCGAGCTGACCCCCGAATGGTCGCGCTTCCTGATCCTGCCGCGCTACGCCTGGAAGGACGTGCTCGACAGCCGGATCTTCGTGGGCTTTCTCTTCCTCTGCTTCCTGCTGCCGTTCGCCGGGCTGCTGATGATCTATCTCCATCACAACCTGGCGGCGCTCAAATTCCTCAACCTGCCGCTCGAGCAGCTCCAGCAGGCGCTGCCGATCAACGCCTCCTTCTTCCGCCGCGGCATCGAGTTTCAGAGCTGGCTCTGCTTCCTGCTGGCGCTCTCGGTGGGGCCGGCGCTGATCGCGCCCGACCTGCGCAACAACGGGCTGCCGCTCTACCTCTCGCGTCCCTTCTCGCGCACCGAGTACGTGCTCGGCAAGATGATGGTGCTGGTGAGCCTGATGTCGCTCATCACCTGGATCCCGGGGCTGCTGCTCTTCTTCTTCCAGGGCTATCTGGAGGGGGGCGGATGGCTCGCGGACAACCTGCGGATCGGCTCCGCGATCTTCGTCGGGAGCTGGTCCTGGATCCTGGTCATCTCGCTGGTGGTCCTCGCGATCTCGGCCTGGGTGAAGTGGAAGCCGGTGGCGCGCATCTCGCTGCTGATCGTCTTCTTCGTGCTCCCCGGCTTCGCCGAGGCGCTCAACGCGGCGCTCGACACCTGGTGGGGGTACCTGCTGTCGCTGTCGACCGCCATGACCAAGGTCTGGGCCGCCCTGTTCGGCCTGGAGGCGGGCGAGACCCGTCTGGATCAGTTGCCGCTGTGGGCCGCCTGGCTGACCCTGACCCTCGGCTGCGTGCTCGCCCTCTGGCTGCTCTCCCGGCGCATCCGCGCCTACGAGGTGGTCCGATGACGACCGATACGACCGCTTCCCGCGTGCACTTCGAGAACGTCTCCAAGTTCTACGGCGACGTGCTGGGGGTGAACCGGGTCAACCTGTCGATCCCGCCGGGGATCACCGGCCTGGTGGGGCCGAACGGCTCCGGCAAGACGACCCTGATGAACATGATGGTGGGGCTGATCCAGCCCAGCCGGGGGCGGATCTCGGTGCTGGGGATCACCCCCGGCCAGCCGGAGGAGCTCTTCCGCAAGGTCGGCTACGCCTCGCAGTACGACGCCTTCCCGCCGGGCCTGACCGGCTATCAATTCATCGAGTCCTATTTGCGCGTCCATGGCTTTAGCGCCAGAGAGGCCGAGGCCATGGCCTGGAAGGCGATCGAGCGGGTGGGGCTGGTGGAGCCCGCCAAGCGCAAGGTGGCCGGCTACAGCAAGGGGATGCGCCAGCGCATCCGGCTCGCCCAGGCCCTCGCCCACGAGCCCGCCGTGATGGTGCTCGACGAGCCGCTCAACGGCCTCGATCCCATGGCGCGCGCCGAGGCGATCGACCTCTTCCGCGAGCTGGCGGACGGCGGCCTGCACGTGATCGTCTCCAGCCACATCCTGCACGAGGTGGACCTGATTTCGGACCAGGTGGTGCTGATCAACGGCGGCTACATCGTGGCCGAGGGGGACATCGGCGACGTGCGCGACGAGATGGAGGAGGAGCACCCGGTGCAGGTGCTGGTGCGCTGCGACCGGCCGTCGCTCCTCGCCTCCAAGGTCTTCGAGCAGGACCACGTGGTGGAGGCGCGCATCCTCGACAAGGGCCAGGGGCTGCTGGTGCGCACGCGCGACGCCGACAAATTCCACCTGGTGCTCAACGACATCGTGATGGAGACCGGCATCGCGGTGGAGGCGGTGGCGCCGGCGGACGCCGACGTCAACGCGGTCTACCAGTACCTGATCGGCTCGAATGGAGGCAAGCTGTGAGCGACCTCACCGCCACGACCGTCCCCGGCGCCCGCGCCGGCCTCCCCTGGGGGCAATGGTGGAGCCAGCTCCGCGCCATCGTCCGGCTGGAGCTGCGCAAGGGGTTCCGCCGCTCCTTCGGGCTCCTGCTGCTGGCGCTCATGCCGCCGTTCATCGCCGCCATGCACATGATCAAAGCCGTCCGCGACACGAGTGACATCGCCGGAGCGACCCAGGTCTTCGCCGGGCTGATCTATCAGGCGTTCACCCTGCGGATCGTGATCTTCCTCGCCTGCGTCTTGATCTTCGGCAACCTGATCCGCCGCGAGACGCTCGACCGCAGCCTGCACTACTACTTTCTCTCGCCGGTGCGGCGGGAGCTGCTGGTGGTGGCCAAGTACGTGACCGGGCTGATCGTCTCCTTCGGCCTGTTCGGAACGACGACGGTCCTGGCGTTCGTCCTCACTTATCTGCCGTATGATTCGACAGCGGTCTCACAGTTCCTCTTCCATGGGCCGGGGCTGGGGCATCTCGCGTCGTACCTGCTGGTGACCTTCCTGGCCTGCCTGGGGTACGGGGCGGTGTTCCTCTTCTTCGGGTTCTTCTTCAAGAGCCCGGCGATGCCGGCGCTGGTGGTGTTCGGCTGGGAGGGGATCCACTTCCTGCTGCCGCCGCTGCTCAAGGAGATCAGCGTCATCCACTATCTCCAGTCGCTCTGTCCGGTGCCGGTCTCCGAGGGACCGCTCGCCATGCTCTCCGACGCGCCCGCCCCCTGGGTCTCGATCGTGGGGCTCTGCGCGCTGGCCGTGGTGCTGGTGGCGGTCTCGGCGTGGAAGATCCGGCGGATGGAGATCACGTACGAGGAGGCGTAGGGCCCCTCATCACCCCGACCCTCTTCTCCCATCCCTCCACCCACCCTGCCGGGGAGAAGAGGGAGCAGTCAGCCTGAGAATCTCTGAAAGCCCCTCTCTCCCCGGTAGGGTGGGTGGAGGGATGGGAGAGAGGGGTTGGGGAGTGAGGGGTTTACCGCACCTCGCGGGCGGACGCTCCGGGCACCTCCTCCGTATACTCTGTTGCAGCACGGCAACAGTCCAGGAGGGGATCGCGATGCGCCTGACGCTCTGCCCGTTCGTCCTCGCTCTGCTCGCCGCGGCCCCCGCCGGAGGGGTCACGGCGCACCTGGTCAAGGACATCAACACGACCGCCTTCTCGGCAGGCTCGGGGCCGGCGGGCTACGTGGCGGTGGGCGGCCTGGCGTACTTCTCGGCGGACGACTCGCTGACCGGCCGGGAGCTGTGGCGGACCGACGGCACCGCGGCGGGGACCTTCGAGGTGGTGGACGCCTGTCCCGGCGCCTGCGCCGGCTCGCCACGGTCCGTGGCCACGAACGGGCGCTCCTACTTCTTCCTGGCCTCCTCGGGAACGGGGGAGGATCTGTGGGTGACCGGCGGATCGCCGGCGAGCACGGTCCGGCTGACCCAGGGGCTCTCCTTTCCGGGGGTGACGGAGGGGATCTGGAATCTCTGGGTCGAGAGCCAGGGCCTGCTCTACTTCGCGGCCGGCGACGGGGCCCACGGCCGGGAGCTGTGGCGGACGGACGGCACCCCCGCCGGCACCTTCCAGGTGGCGGACGTGCGCCCCGGCCCCCAGGGCTCGGACCCCGGCGACCTGACCCTCTTCAACGGCCGCCTCTACTTCCGCGCCGACGACGGCCGGCAGGGCCCGTCCCTGTGGACCAGCGACGGCACGGCCGGCGGCACGCGGCTGGTGAGCGATCCCCTACCGGGCTCGGCGAAGCATCCGGGACCGGTCTATCTCCGGGCGGTGGGCCCGACGCTGTTCTTCGTCGCGCCGGTCCGGCGCCTCGGCTTCCAGCTCTGGAAGAGCGACGGCACGGCCCATGGCACGGTGCCGCTCACCAACCTGCGGTTCTCGCCGGACGCCCCCTTCCTCGACGTCACGAGCCTGGGAAACCGGCTGCTCTTCCTGGCCGCCGATCCCGTGCATGGGCAGGAGCTGTGGGCCTCCGACGGCACGCCGGGCGGCACGCGCCCCCTGACCAACCTGCCGCGCCCGGACGCCTTCTTCGCCGGCCCGCAGAGTCCCTACTACAGGCTCCAACTGCCCAGCGAGCCTCTCAGCGGCCGCCTCCTCTTCCGGGCGAACGACGGCCCTCACGGCCTCGAGCTGTGGACCACCGACGGCACGCCCCAGGGCACCCACCTGCTTCAGGACCTCTGCCCGGGAAGCTGCGACGGAGCGCTCTCGGACCTCGCCGTGGCCGGAAGCCGCGCCTTCTTCACCGGCAACGACGTC
>QHVW01000520.1 GCA_003223675.1 Acidobacteriota bacterium | reverse complement strand
AGCATGAACAGCGCCGCCCGCGCCACGTGCGCGCCCGGCCGCGGCTCGCGCCAGGGGAGGGCGTGCAGCCCATGCTCCACGCCGAGGCCCATCAGCGCGTGCCAGGCGGGATGGAATTCCACCTCGTCGATCCGGTTGCCGTTGCGGTCGAAGGCGCGCAGGACCGGAGGGTGCTCGTTCGCCTGGAATCCCCAGGAGATCGTCTCCCGCCGTCCCACGATCTCCCCGAACGTCCGCGCCCGTTCCTCGGCCCACTCCACCCCCTCGCGCCGCAACGCCTCGGCCAAAACGCGGTCGGAGGTGAACAGGTTGACGTCCTCCAGCGGCGGCGGCTGGTTGAAGACGGTGTGGGTGGCGTGGGCGTCGGGGGCAACCCGGTTCATGGTTTCAGACATGAGGCAAGGATACCGCGGACGAGCGGCCGGTCCAGGAGGCCTCCTTGCTTCAGGTCATGGCTGAAGATATACTTGAAAGAAGTAAAATCAAGGGGGATTTCTGGAATGGAGGATCGACCGGCGGCTCAGTTGGGTGAGCTTCTCGAGTATCTCGGACCGGGTCTGCTCGGGCGCAAGCACTGCCCTCCCTGGCCTCCGGACGTGTTTGCCCTGACGGCTTCGGTGCTGCGGCGTACCGGCGCCTATGTCCGGGTGCTCGATCTACCGCCGCGTGACGACATGGATTTCTTGGGGAGAGAATGGCCGGCGCAAGCCAAGAGACTCGCCCATCAGTGGCGGCAATCCCTCAATGCGACCCTCAGCCAACCGAGCTTTTCCGAGCCAGAGGACCTCTCCCCGGTCAAAGTGCCGGCGGAGCTCGATGCCGCTTGGAGGGTGGTTCGCCGGCTCAGGGATTATCCCGTAGGCGCGATCCTGGAGAAAGAGGAGCTCTGCCGGGCCCTGCTCCTGCTCTGTCTGGTGGCCGATGAGGCGTCGGCGGGAATCGGCGTCAACGTCCTCGATGAGGATCAGGATGAATTCCTTGAGTACGCAGCCTCGGAGGTATTAACCCAGAAGAATGGGCTCACGAGCCTATGTCTCCAGATCGATCCGGAGAAGATGAGGGTCCTGCCCAAGCAGCACACCTCCCAGCGGGGAATCACCGTGCGCTCGCTCAGTCACCACCTGGCGCTCTGTCCTGCCAGCGACGTGGAGATCCTTTGGCATGGTCCCTTTGCCGCATTTGGAAACCAGGATCCCGATGTGCTCAATCTTCTGCTGATCCCCTGGCCGCTTGAGCTCACACCCAAGGACTTCCAACTCTGTGCCCCGGCAGGCCTCTCGGCGCTTGCGGAGCCCTACCGGTTTTTCTCTTTCCAGCGTAAGACAGGAAACCATTCCACCGCGCCGGTCCAGTCCTTCTTGGACACTGCGCTCAAGAAATCCCTGGAATTCGTCGATCGTGTGGACGGGATTGTGTTTCCCGAGCTTGCCCTGACCTGGAAGGAGTACCGGGCCGCCGAGCGGATGGCCATTGAGAAGAACGCTTTGCTGATCGCGGGAGTCAACGGCCAGCCGGGAGACGGTGAGCTCAAACATCCGACCAACGCCTGCTTCGTGCAGCCCGGCGGGCTTACGAACCTCGGCCAGAACGCCAAGAAGCTCTATGATCACCTCCGCATCCGCCAGTGCAAGCATCACCGCTGGTGCCTTGACCGGAACCAGATCATCCAGTACGGATTGGGTGGAGTCCTACCCGCCTCCAAGAACTGTTGGGAACATACCAAGATCGATTACCGTTATTTGAACTTCGTTACGTTGGGTCATTGGCTTACGCTGAGCGTCCTCATCTGTGAGGATCTGGCCCGGCAGGACCCCGTGGCCGAGATCTTGCGCTCCGTGGGCCCCACCCTCGTCATCGCCCTACTGATGGACGGTCCTCAGCTCCGCAGCCGCTGGCCCTCCCGCTATGCCTCGGTGCTCGCCGATGATCCGGGATGCTCGGTCTTGACACTGACCAGCCTTGGCATGGCCACCTGCAGTCGGTTGCCCAAGAGCAGCAAAGAGGAGGACCGGTCCCGCACCATCGCCCTCTGGCGTGACATCTGCTATGGCGAGCGGGAGATCGAGCTCCCCGAACGGCACAACGCTTGTGTGTTGAGCCTGGTATGCGAGTCGTTTGAGGAATTCTCCGCGGACAGCCGTGGCGACGGGAAAGAATCTCACTTTCCCGTCTTTGCCGGCCTCCATACCTTCGAGGTGGACGCCAAGACGCTTGCTTCGGGGGGCATTCCTACGCTATCTTGACGCTGCGAGGGGAGCACACTATGTCACCAAAAGCAAAGGCCAAAGCTTCCGCCGTCGACCTCTCGACGCTGGTCGCGCTGGCTCGGGTGAGAAACAAGAGCATGCTCAACCGCCAACGCGTCCTGAGCAATCTCTCATCCCCTTGGGCAAAGAACCTGGCTGAAGCCATTATCGACGCCGACGCCGAGCAGAATCTCTCTGACAGCGACACCCAAGACCTGCACAGCGTCCGCCAACTAGCCGGCGTCGCCAAGTAACGGCGCCCTGCTCTCTCCAATTGCCGGCCTCCTGCTGGTGACCGAGGGTCACCCCGTAAGGGTGGCTTTTCGCGTTGATGGGTCCCTCTCAAATCGTGAGTTAGTATTCCCCGGGACCTGCCTGAGGAGCACGCATTGGCCATTCGCGAAGGAGCCTGGGACTGCCCCGTCTGCGGCCGGAAAGGGAACCGCGGACCCGACAAGTTCTGCGGCGGCTGCGGCTCGCCGCGCGGTCCCGAGGTGCAGTTTTACCTGCCGGAGGACGCGCCCGAGGTCACCGAGGCCGAGGCGCTCAAGCGGGCCGCGGCCGGTCCGGACTGGATCTGCCCCTATTGCCAGGGGGACAACCCCGCCACCAACGCCTACTGCTCCGGCTGCGGCGCCCCGCGCGATGGAGCGAAGACGCGCCAGGTCACCGAGCAGCGCGACGGCGTCGCGCCGGCCCCTCTGGCGGCGGCGCCTCCCAAAAAGGGCGGCTCTCGCCGGCTTCCACTGGATGCGGACGATCGCCGTCGAGCAGCTCCGGCCGGTCGCCGAGCAGGCCTGGGAGGGGCAGGTCCCGAGCGGCGCCCGCGTGCTGAGGAGCAGCCGCGAGGTCCATCACGTCGATCACCTCCAGATCGGCACCCGCACCCGCAGCCGCACCGTCAACGAGCGGGTGCAGACGGGTACGCACCGGGTCAAGACCGGCACCCGCAACCTCGGCAACGGCTATTTCGAGGACGTCTACGAGGACCGTCCCGTCTACGAGAACCGCTCCCACGAGGAGACCTATCAGGAGCCGGTCTACCGCGACCAGCCCGTCTACCGCCAGCGCGTCCGCTACGAGATCGAGAAGTGGATGCCCGACCGCAAAGCCAGGGCCGAGGGGCAGGATCACAACGCCGTCTGGCCCGATCCCCGGCTCGGCGCCAAGGAACGCGAGGGGAAGCGCGCGGAGACGTACGAGGTGCTCTTCCAGACCGCCAAAGGCAAGCCCACCACCTGGAAGGCCCCGAACGAGCAGGCCTGGCGCGGTTTCGAGGAGGGACGGGCGTACAAGGGCAAGGTCTACGGCGACGGGCGGGTGGCGGAGGTGGTGGGAGGAAATGGATAACATGGATCTTCGGCCTTTCGGCAGGACCGGCCTCACCGTCCCCGTTCTCGGCTTCGGCGCCGGGCACGTGGGCGATCCGTCCCTGGACGAGGCGGAGGTCGGCCGCCTGCTCCATGGCGCCCTCGACCTCGGCGTCACCCTGATCGACACGGCGCGCTCCTACGGCCTCTCCGAGGAGCGCATCGGCCGCCATCTCGCCGGCCGCCGCGACGAATTCGTCCTCTCCACCAAGGTCGGCTACGGCATCCCCGGCTACGACGATTGGACGGGTCCGGTGATCGCGGCCGGAGTGGACGCCGCCCTCGGCCGGCTGCGCACCGACCGCATCGACGTCGTCCACCTCCACTCCTGCCCG
>QHVW01000519.1 GCA_003223675.1 Acidobacteriota bacterium | reverse complement strand
CCAGCTCCTGGTCAGCCTTTTCGAGGTCTGCGAGCGCTTCCGGCCGTCGCTGATGGTGATCGGACCCGAGGGGGACCTCGCGCTCGACCGCGAGGACCGGCTGGCCGAGATCCACTCCGCCCTGCTCGCCGCCGTGGGGGATGCCGCCGAGCTCTGGGTCACCCGCGGGCGCACCGTGATCTCCGTGGTCTCGGACGACCTCAAGGCCCACCCGGAGATCGTTGAGCGGATCCTGGCGGCGGGAAGCGACTTCGAGCCCCGGCTGGTGCTGCGGGGCGTGGCGGCGCCGGTCGTCCGCCTGCTGGCCGACGAGGATCAGGTCCCCGGGCTGATCGCCAGCCTGCACGGGGAGCTGCTGCCCGGCGGGCCGGAGGAGGTGGTCGAATGAATCGCCTGGCGCTCCTGGGCCACGGCCGCATGGGCAAGCTCGTGGAGCAGCTCGCCCCGGATCACGGCTTCGAGGTGGCCCTCCGGCTGGACGGCGCCGCCAATCGCGACGGCGCCGGCATCACGCCTGAGCGCTTCCGGGGGATCGACGTGGCGATCGACTTCTCGACCGCCGCGGCCGTGCCGGCCAACGCCGAGCGGACCGCCGCCCTCGGGGTGCCATTGGTGGTGGGCACCACCGGCTGGGCTTCAGAGCTCCCCCGGGTGCGCGCGGCGGTCGAGCGGCACGGCGCGGGGCTCCTCTACGGCGCCAACTTCTCGATCGGCGTCCAGGTCTTCTATCGTCTGGCCGCGGTGGCGGCCGGGCTGCTCTCCGGCCAGACCGACTACGACGCCTGGGCCTACGAGATCCATCACAACAAGAAGAAGGACGCCCCTTCCGGGACCCTGCTCGAGCTCAAGCGGACGATGGAGGGCGCGGGGTGGACGCGGCCCATCGACGTGGCGAGCAACCGGGCGGGGGCGATCCCCGGCACCCATCAGATCGGCTTCGACTCCGAGGCGGACACCATCCTCCTGGAGCACCGGGCCCGCAACCGCTCCGGCTTCGCGCACGGCGCCCTGCGGGCCGCCCGCTGGATGATCGGCCGCCAGGGGATCTACGAATTCAGCCAGGTCTGGGAAGAGATCGTCCGCGCGCCGCGCCAGGCACTAGAATGAGGCCGGGCGCGCCGATCCCCCCAGCCGGGCGCGCTCAGGAGATACCCATGTTTCAAGGATGCGGTACCGCGTTGATCACCCCCTTCCAGCCCGACCTGTCCCTGGACGAGGAGGGCCTGCGCCG
>QHVW01000518.1 GCA_003223675.1 Acidobacteriota bacterium | reverse complement strand
CGGATCGCCCGCCTGGAGCCGCTTCTGGACCGGTTGGAGGCCCTGAATTTCCGGCTGGATCCGGATACCCGGCTCTCAGTCTTGAGGCTCGCCGGCGAGTGATTCCCATCCCCCTCCCGTGCTAGCGTCTCCTCCAGGAGGTGCCACCATGAAAAACCCAGAAATCACGGAGGCCATCGAAGACGTGGAGCTTCCCGAGCCGGGAGGCCTTTTCGAGACGCTGGCCGAAAAGCTCGGCGCCGTTGCTCAGGCCACCCGCATCTTCGGCGAGCCGGTCGAGCGCGATGGCGTGACGGTGATCCCGGTCGCCACGGCGCGCCTGGGGCTCGGCGGGGGTGGCCGCAAGCGGGGGCTCGCCGCGCGCCATCAGGGAATCGGTGGCGGGGGAGGGGTGGTCATTCAGCCCGTGGGCTACATCGAGATCAAGGGAGGCGAGACCCGCTACCGGCCGATCGTCGACTTCAAGCTGGCGATCGGCGCGGCGCTCGCCGGCGGGTTCCTCCTGATCGGCCTGGTCAAGCGGCTGCGGGGGTAGGCGCTGCGATATCTTCGGGGTCTCCCATGATCTCCGAGCCTTCAACCCAGGCGCCCGCGCCCGCCGCCGTCCTGGAGATCGTCCAGGGGCTCTCCCAAGAGCTGCAGCCCCAGGGTCGAGCCCACGCCGTCTCCCTCGACTCCTCCCTGGAGCGTGACCTCGGGTTCGACAGCCTCGGCCGGGTGGAGCTGCTCGCCCGCCTGGAGAGGTCTTTCGGCGTGCGTCTCCCCGAGGGGCTGCTGGGCGCGGCCGAGACGCCGCGGGACCTCCTCCAGGCGCTCGCCGCCGCGCATCCCGCCGCCGCGCCGGGCGAGGGCTTCGGCACGATCGAGCCCCTGGGCGGCGGCAAGGCGGCGCCGGACCGCACGCGGACCTTGCTGGAGGTGCTCGACTGGCACGCCCAGCGCCATCCGGACCGGCGGCACATCCTTTATTACCCCGGAGACGGCGAGCCCGAGGAGCTGACCTACGGCGGGCTGGCGCGGCGGGCCCGCGAGGTGGCGGCCGGGCTGATCCGCCTCGGCGTGCCGCCGGGCAAGGCGGTGGGGATCATGCTCCCCACGGGGCTCGACTACTTCGCCGCCTTCTTCGGCTCGCAGCTCGCCGGCGGCGTCCCGGTCCCCCTCTACCCGCCGGCCCGCAAGAGCCAGATCGAGGACCACCTCCGCCGCCAGGCCGGCATCCTGCGCACCGCCGAGGCCGAGGTGCTGATCACCTTCCCCGAGGTCCTGACCCTGGCCCGCCTGCTGGGCGCGCAGCTCCCCGGGCTGCGGGTGGTGGCCGTAGAGCATCTCGCCGCCGGGCCGGTGCCCCTGACCCTGCCGCCGGTGCGCGGCGAGGACGTGGCCTTCCTCCAGTTCACCTCCGGCAGCACGGGGAACCCCAAGGGGGTGGTGCTCACCCACGCCAACCTGCTCGCCAATCTGCGGGCCATCGGCAAGGGGGCGGACATCCGGCCGGACGATGTGGCGGTGAGCTGGCTCCCCCTCTACCACGACATGGGGCTGATCGGCTGCTGGATGGGGACGCTCTACTTCGGCATCCCGCTCGTCCTGATGTCGCCGCTCTCCTTCCTCTCCCGCCCCTCGCGCTGGCTGTGGGCGATCCACCGTCACCGGGCCACGCTCTCGGCCGCGCCCAACTTCGCCTACGAGCTGTGCGTGAGCAAGATCCCGGACGAGGAGATCGCGGGGCTCGACCTCTCCACCTGGCGCATGGCGCTCAACGGCGCCGAGCCGGTGAGCCCGGAGGCGCTGCGGCGCTTCGTCGACCGCTTCTCCCCCTACGGCTTCCAGGCCGGCGCCATGTCCCCGGTCTATGGCCTGGCCGAGAATTCGCTCGCCGTAGCCTTCCCGCCGCCCGGCCGGCCGCCGTGGATCGACGCCGTCCAGCGCGACCCCTTCCAACGCTCGGGGTACGCCGAGCCCGCCGCTCCGGACGATCCGCACGCCCTGCGCTTCGTCTCCTGCGGCACGCCGCTGCCGGACCACGAGGTCCGCGTCGTGGACGACGCCGGGCGCGAGGTGGGCGAGCGCCAGGAGGGCCGGCTGGAATTCAAGGGGCCGTCCGCCACCAGAGGCTACTTCCGCAACCCGGAGGCCACGGCGAAGCTGGTCCACGGCGATTGGCGGGACTCCGGGGACCGCGCCTACATCGCGGGCGGCGAGATCTACATCACCGGCCGGGTCAAGGACATCATCATCCGCGCCGGCCGCAACCTCTATCCGCAGGAGCTGGAGGAGGTGGTGGGTGGGATCCCGGGCATCCGCAAGGGGTGCGTGGCCGTGTTCGGCAGCCCCGATCCGGCCACCGGCACCGAGCGCCTGATCGTGATGGCCGAGACCCGGGAGCGCGGCGAGACGGCGCTGGAGACGATCCGCCAGGCCGTGCAGAGCGCCACGGTGGATCTGTTGGGCACGCCCGCCGAGGTGGTGGCCCTGGTGCCGCCGCACGCGGTGCCCAAGACCTCCAGCGGCAAGATCCGCCGCTCGTCGGCGCGCGAGGTCTTCGAGTCCGGGCGGATCGGCCGCAGAGGCGCGGCCCTGGGGCTGCAGCTCGCCCACCTGGCCCTCTCCGGGCTCCGCTCGCAGGCGGGACGGCGCCTGCGCTCGCTGGGCGACCTCCTCTACTCCGCCTGGGGCTACGGCTCCGTGGCGCTGCTCGCGATCCCCATCTGGCTCGCCGTGGTCTCAGCGCCGGGGCTCCGGCTGCGCCGGCGGATCGCGCGCCTCTGCGCCCGTTTCCTCTTCGCCTGCATCGGCATACCCCTCCACCTGGAAGGGGGCGAAAACCTGCGCGGCGAAGGCCCGAGGATCGTGGCGCCCAACCACCAGAGCTATCTGGACGGCCTCGTGCTCACGGCCCTGCTGCCGCCGGATTTCGCCTT
>QHVW01000517.1 GCA_003223675.1 Acidobacteriota bacterium | reverse complement strand
AGACGTCGCTCGCCGTCGTGATCGGCTCCCCCCGGACCTGCTCGGGGCTGGCGTACTCGGGAGTCATGGGACGCAGGTCGAGCCGGGTGAGGGCGAACGGCTCCTGGGTGGGATCGAGGAGCTTGGCGATGCCGAAGTCGAGCAGCTTTGGGGCCCCGTCGGCCGTCACCAGGATGTTGCCCGGCTTGAGGTCGCGGTGGACGATCAGGTTCTGATGGGCGAAGTGGATGGCCGAGCAGGCCTGCCGGAACAGCTCCAGCCGCTCGCGGACGGACAGCTTCCGCTCGGCGCAAAACTGATCGATCGGCCGCCCGTCGACATACTCCATGACGAAGTAGGGACGGCCGTCGTCGGTCGTGCCGCCGTCGAACAGCTTGGCGATGTTCGGGTGGTCCAGATGGGCGAGGATCTGGCGCTCGGCGCGGAAACGGCGGACGATCTCGTCCGTATCCATGCCGCGCCGGACGACCTTGATCGCCACCCTCTGCTCGAATTCCTGGTCGGCCCGTTCCGCCAGGTAGACCGCGCCCATGCCTCCGCGGCCGATCTCGCGCACGATGCGCCAGGCGCCGATGCGCTGCCCCTCGGCGAGGGGCTCCACGTCGTCCAGCCGGATGTGGAAGACGGGAGTCTCGATGAAGTCGCCGATCTCCGTCTCGGAGGCGGCCAGCGACTCCACCTCGCGGCGGAGCTCGTCGTCGTCCTGGCAGGCGGCATTGATGAAACCTGCCCGCTCGGACCCCTCCCGCTCCAGGGCACTCTCCAGAATGACCTTGATCTGATTCCAACGCTCGGGTGTCACCGTTCCCCCGGGAGCCCCCGGCTCCTGTCCTATTGTCCGTCTACCTGAAACGCGAAAGACGGTCCTGGAACGGCTCGCCTATTTCCGGCTCAGCTCCCGGAACAGCCAGAGGCGGGCCGTCCGCCACTCCCTCTTGATCGTGGTCACGGAGATGTCCAGGATGTCCGCGATCTCTTCATGGCTCAAGCCCATGAAGAACCGCAGCTCGACGATCCGGCTCTGGCGCGGGTCGATCTCGGCGAGCTGTGAGAGCGCTTCGTCCAGGGCCACGACGTCGACGTCCCGCAGCTCGGGGACCGCGATGGTCTCGTCCAGCGGGACCTTGGGAGCGCCGCTCCCCCGTTTCGCCGCCTGCCTCCCCTTGGCGTAGTCCACCAGGATGCGCCGCATCAGCAGGGACGCCACGCCGAAGAACTGCTCCCGGTTCTGCCAGTGGACCTTCCGCTGGTCCATCAGGCGCAGATAGGCCTCACTGACCAGCGCCGTCGGCTGCAGGGTGTGGCTGTCGGCCTCCCGCAGGAACAGGCGCCCGGCGATCTGGCGCAGGTCCTCAAAGACCATGGGGATGAGCTTCTCCAGGGCCGAGGCATCGCCCTGGCTCCATTCCTGGAGAAGCTTGGTGACGTCCGATGTAGGGGTAGACATCTGGCGAGAGACGATTCTAGCAAAGGAGCCGCCTTCTGGGCAGGTGGGGTGGCCCTCTTTCCCCCGTTTTCTCGCGTTCCCCCTCAGGACCGGTTTCAGGACCGGCCTCCTCGTTAAGGGGGCGGCCGCTGCGGGCAGGACGGAAACGCCAAGCCAAGCTCGGCGCCCCTCTTTTTTGCCCGTCGGAGGGAGATGACGATGGCCGGCTACTGTAGACATCACGGCATCCCTTTGGGACCGGATGGGAAGTGCTCGCAGTGCACCACCAATCTCGACGGGGTTCCGACCCCCGGCATGCCTGTCGCCTACCAGCCGCTCTCCAGGGGGATCGGACCGCTTCCCAAGGCGAGCACGCTCCGCCGGCTCCTCGGCTCGGGGGTCGAATATATAGCCTACGTGGTGTTTGCCTCGATTCTGTATTTCACAGAGAGCATCAGCGGCGGATTGCTGGGGTTTCTGTTTCTTCTCCTTCTTGGTGCCATCATAATGCGGGATTTCAACGCCGGCGCCTACAGCATCGCCAAGCGGATCAGCCAGATGTGATCGGCGGTCTTGTCGCATCCATCTTCTACATGATGTTTGTTGGGATCGACATCATGATGATTCTGGCGAGCCCTCGGGGACGACGCCTGGGCGACTTCCTGGCCGGAACCCAGGTCGTCGAGGCAAGGATCTGAGTCATGAGCTTGATCAATTTTTCTCAGATCCATCCCCGAGCCTTCGCTCATCCTGCTGACAGAGCGGCAACCTCGGCGTTCGCACAGATTCCGATGTTGCCCGAGCTGCTGAGGAAGATATCCCAGCTCGGCATCGAGGAGAGGGTCCGCGCCCACCACATGTACAACAGCGTGCAGCTCGGCCGGCGGCAGTTCCCCTCGATCTGGCGTCTGGTGAACGACGTCGCCGAGCGCTTGGGAATTCCAGTGCCCAGGGTCTATGTGGCCCGCCAGGGCGAGGCCAACGCCTTCGCTTTCGGCAAGAAGACCCACTCGATCGTCCTCACCGCCGAGCTGATCGACCTGATGTCAGAGCGCGAGCTGCAGGGGATCATCGCCCACGAAATGGGACACATCCTCTGCGAGCACATGCTCTACATGGACGTCGGCCATGCCCTGACCAGCGGCGCTCTGCCTCCGCTCGCGAGGGCTCTCCCGGGTCTCGAGGAATCGGTGAACGGCCTCTTCTGCACCTGGTTCCGCGCCGCCGAGTATTCGGCCGACCGTGCCGCTCTGCTCATCCTGGAAGACCCGGAGCCGCTCGCCGCGTCCCTGAGCCGGCTGTCCGGCGTGCCGCGCAGGCTGGAGGAGGAATTCGATCTCCGGCTGTTCGCCGAGCAGGTCAAAGAATACCGTGAGGAGGCGACCCTCTGGTCCAAGATCGTCACCTTGGGAATGGGTCTGTTCCTGAGCCATCCGGAGCCGGCGAAACGGGTGGGCGCCATCCTGGAGTGGGCGGAGTCGGCGGACTACCAGGCCATCGTCAGCGGCCGGTATCTGACCCGGTTCGAGGTGGAAGCTCTCGACCGGGTGCGGATCGAGGGGATCCGGAGCTGTCCCTCGTGCGGCCGGCCCGTCGGCCAAGCCCCCGTCTGTGAATGCGGGCTGGGCCAGGATCCACGGCAACAGCAGCTCTGCCCCTTGAAT
>QHVW01000516.1 GCA_003223675.1 Acidobacteriota bacterium | reverse complement strand
GCTGGGGGCCTTGATGCGTTCGCCGAGCGGGCTGCGGGTCGGGCAGAAGAGCTTCGCCATGGTCTGGTTGATCACCACCACGCCGGTGGTGCCGCGCGCGTCCGTGGGGCCGAAGGTGCGCCCCTCGAGCAGGCGGATGCGCAGGGTCTTGAAGTAGTCGCGGGTGACGAACTGCCAGTAGTCGGCGTTCTGGATCGGCCCGTCCGGCGTGCGCGGGATGCTCTCGAAGGCCATGTCGTTGGCGTTCACCGGCCGGCTCGGCGGCAGGCCGGACATGGCGGCGGCGCTCTCGACGCCTGGAAGGTGCGAGAGCCGGTCGAGCAGCCGATCATAGAAGCCCAGCGCCTGCTCCGGCTTGCCGTAGGTCGCCCGCGGCAGCGAGACCTCCAGGGAGAGCACCCCCTTGGGATCGAAGCCGGGATCGACCCGCTGGAGCAACCAGAAGCTGCGGATGAGCAGGCCGCCGCCGATCACCAGCATGGCGGCGAAGGCGACCTCGGCCACCACCAGCCCCCGCCGGAGCCACTGGCGGCCGGAGCCGGCGGTGGTCCGCTGCCCGCCCTCCTTGAGCACGGCGAAGAACGCTCCCGCCCGCGAGTGGAGGGCGGGAGCGAGGCCGAACAGGAAGCCGGCCAGCAGGGAAACCCCGAGAGTGAACAGGAGGCTGCGGCCGTCGAGACCGATCTCGCCCACCCGCGGGATGCTCTCCAGGTTGGCCGCCACGATCGCCTTCACGCCCACCCAACCGAGCAGGAGCCCGAGCGCGCCTCCGAGCAGCGCCAGGACCACGCTCTCGGTGAGGAGCTGGCGCAGCAGCCGCGAGCGCGCCGCGCCGAGCGCCGTGCGGATGGCGATCTCCTTCTGCCGCGCCTCGGCCCGCGCCAGCAGCAGGTTGGCCACGTTGACGCAGGCGATCAGCAGCACCAGCCCGACGGCGCCCATCAGGAGCTGGATCTTCGGCCGGATGCTCCCCACCAGATCGTCGAGCAGCGGCTGGATCACCAGCCGGTGGCGGTCGGGAGTGGGCGTGTGGCTGTTCGGGATCTCCTGCTTCCAGCGGGCGAGCAGGCCGTTCATCTCCTGCCGCGCCTGGGACAGCGAGACGTCCGGCTTCAGGCGTCCCACGAGATAGAGATAGTGGTTGCCGTGATTGCCCGGCTTGGCTGGATCGAGGGCGAGCGGCACCCAGGCCTCCACGCGCTGGTCGCCGATGGTGAACCCCGGCGGCATGACCCCGATCACCGTGCGGTCCGTGCCGTCCACCTTGATCCGCCGGCCCAGGATGGCCGGATCGGCGCCGAACGCCCGCCGCCAGAGGCCGTCGGAGAGCACCACCGTCTTCTCGACGTTGGGCAGGTCCTCAGGCGGCGTGTAGTAGTGGCCGCGCTCGGGGCCCACCCCCAGGGCCGTGAACAGCCCCGCCGTGGCGTAGGCCGCGTGCGCCCGCACCGGCTCGTCCCGCCCCGAGACGTTCGCCTCGCCGGTCGTGTAGGCGCCCAGGCTCTCGAAGCTTCGGTTCCAGCGGCCGTACTCGGTGAATTCCATGGGATCGACCCAGAAGCGGTCGAAGCCCATGGAGGGGAACTGGCTGTAGACGATCATCAGACGGCCGGAATCCTTATAGGGGAGCGGCTTGAGCAGCACGGAGCTCGCCACGCTGAAGATGGCCGCGTTGGCGCCGATCCCCAGCGCCAGCGTGAGCGCCGCGAGCAGAGTGAAGTCGGGGCTGCGGAGCAGCAGCCGGCAGGCATAGCGGAGATCCTGGAGCAAGGCTTTCATCGCGGGGAAACCCTCCCTTTCTCCCCTAGTACGATGACTGCGGTAGTTGGTTTCAGGAAGAACACGGACGAGCACGGACTGACACGGACGAACACCGAGGTGTCCGTGAAAGTCCGTGTCAGTCCGTGCTCGTCCGTGTTCTTCTCAGCCGCCCCACCACCCGCTCGAAATCCTCCGGCACCGGCTCCTCGAAGCGGAGCCGTTTGCCCGTGCGGGGGTGCACGAAGCCGAGCACGGCCGCGTGGAGCATGGGCCGGGGGGAGGGGATTGTGGGACCGCGCCAGTCGCGGATGTAGACCGTCTCCCCCACCAGGGGATGCCCGGCCTCGGCGAGGTGGATGCGGATCTGGTGCTGGCGGCCGGTCTCCAGCTCGCAGGCCACCCGGGTGGCGCCGGGGAGCCGCTCCAGGACGGTCACGCGGGTGATCGCCTCGCGCGCCTCGGCCGGCGGCTCGCCGCGGGTGGGCTTGAAGACGCCCCAGGAGCCGCGCAGGCCGTCCCCCCGGTCCGGCACCAGCAGGGTCTCGTAGACGGCGTCCTCGGCGGCGCCGTGGGCCAGGGCGAGATAGCGCCGGAGCACCGTGTGCGCCGCGAGCTGCTCCTGGAGATGCCTCTGCGCGGCAACGGTGCGGGCGAAGACCACCAGCCCCGAGGTCTCCTTGTCCAGCCGCTGCACGGCGCGCAGGGTGGGGCTCGCCTTGGCTTTTCCCCCGTTTTTGGCTTCAATCCTGCGGATCGCCACCCGGGTCAGGGAGAGGAGGGTGTCGCGGTCGTCGCGCTCGAAGGGGACGGTGAGGATGCCGGCCGGCTTGCGGACCACCGCCACCTCGGCGTCGAGGTGGACGACGAGGTCCGTGAGCGCCGGCTCCCGTTTGGAGGCGGGCCCGCCGGCGCGGACCTCCACCCGTTCCTCCCCGGACAGGCGGCGGGCCGGATCGGTGACCGGCTCGCCGTCCACCAGCACGCGCCCCTGGGCGCAGAGCTCCCTGGCCTTGCTCCAGGAGGTGCCGGGGAGGATCTCGCGGACCACCGCGGCGAGGGTGGCGCCGGCGCCTCTACTCTCGCGCAAACCGCAGCACGAAGACGCCCTGGGAGCCATCGGCCGGGTCTGCGGCCACCCAGGTGACGAGCCACGAATCTCCCGCCCACGTC
>QHVW01000515.1 GCA_003223675.1 Acidobacteriota bacterium | reverse complement strand
CCGCCACGAGGATGCCGATCCCGCGGCCCTGGAGGGCGCGGAAGGCGTCCTCGTCGGTGAGGTCGTCGCCGATGTAGAAGGGGAGGGTTCCGGGGTGGTCGAGATCGAGGGCTTGGAGGAGCCAGAGGAGGGCCTTCCCCTTGCCCCAGTCGAGGTCGGGGCGCAATTCGAAGAGCTTTTTGCCGTGGGCCTTGCGCAGGCCGGGCTCGGCCGCCGCCGCGGCATCCACGGCGCGCTCGATCTCCGGCAGCCGGCGCTCGTCCGCCAGGCGGAAGTGGATGGAGATGGCGAAGCGCTTGGGCTCCACGAGGACCCCCTCGATGCCACCGAGATCGCGGCGGAGGCGCTCGGCCGCGCGGTCGATTTTTTCGGGGATCCCCTCTCCCACCTCCAGCCGCAGGGACCCCGGGCCGGCGATGTCGTAGCCGTGGCTCCCGGCGTAGGCGAGGCCGCTCAGCGCCACCAGGGCGGCCACGTCCTCGCGGCCGCGGCCGGAGACGATGACCACCGGAAAGCGGCCGGCCAGGCGGCGCAGCACCTCGCGGGTCTCCGCGGGCAGGACGGCGAGGTCCGGGCGGGGAGCGATCGGCGACAGGGTGCCGTCGTAGTCGAGGAAGAGGGCGGGGCGGCGGCCGCGCAGGCGCTCCGCGATCTCGTCCCAGCGTTCCAGGGCGGAGGGGCGCATCGGGCTACAGGTACTCTTCGATCATGATGGGAGGGAGATATTCTTTCATCGCCCGGAAGTCGTCCGGCACGGTGCCCAGGGCGGCCTGGAGATAGTAGTCCACCCACCAGAAGATGTCCTGCTCGCGGACGACCTCGCGCATCCGCTCCATGCGGGCCCGGCGCTCGTCCTCGTCCATGTCGAAGGCGGCCTTGAGCGCGTCCGCCATCCCTTCGATGTCGTGCGGATTGACCAGCAGCGCTCCCACCTGGAGCTGCGCCGCGGCGCCGGCGAATTCGGAGAGCACGAGGACGCCGCAGCCGTCCACCTGGACCGCGCAGAATTCCTTGGCCACCAGGTTCATGCCGTCCTTGATCGAGGTGACGAAGCAGACCCGGGCCAGCCGATAGAGCGCGAGCAGGTCCCGCCGCGCCAGGCTCTTGTAGTGGTAGTGGACGGGTACCCAGCCGGCGGTGGAGAATTCGCCGTTGATCTCCCCCACGAGCCGCTCGATGTCCGCTTTCAGGGATTGGTACTCGGGGACCCCCTCGCGGCTGGGCACCACGACCTGGAAGAGGATCGCCTGCTCGCGCAGCTCCTTGTGGCGCTGCAGGGCGTTGCGGAAGGCCTTCAAGCGTTCGACCAGCCCCTTGGTGTAGTCCAGGCGGTCGACGCCGACGATGAGCTGGCGGGGGCCCATCCGTTCGCGCAGCTCCACCCTGCGGCGCGTCACGTCCTCGGAGCGGGCGGCGTCTTCGTAGGATTGGAAGTCGATGCCGATGGGGAACGCCCCGACCCGCACGGAGCGGGAGCCCAGGCGCACCTCGGTGATCGCGCCGCCGTCGTGGATCTCCGCCTCGGGGAGCAGGCTCGCGATGCAGGTGAGAAAGTTGCGGGTGTCGCGCGGCGTCTGGAATCCCAGCAGGTCGTAGGCGAGGAAGGCCTGGAGGATCTGGCCGCGCCAGGGGAGCTTCAACAGGATGTCGAGCGGCGGGAAGGGGATGTGGAGGAAGAAGCCGATGCGCGCCGATTCCCGCTGGCGCCGGGCGTATTCGGCCACGTGGATGAGCTGGTAGTCCTGCACCCAGATGAAGTCCTCGTCGCGCCCGTGGTGGATCACACAGTCGGCGAACTTCTCGTTGACCTTGAGGTAGGCGTACCAGAAGGACGGGTCAAAATTGCACTGCCCGAGCAGATCGTGGAACAGCGGCCAGAGGATGGCGTTGGCGAATCCTTCGTAGAACCCCTTGACCTCGTCCTCGGAGAGGAGGACGGGCACCAGCTCGTATCCCCGCTCCCGGTAACCCTCGGCGAGCACGCCCTCCCAGGCTCCCCCCCGTTCGAGCGGCAGCCCCGGCCAGCCGATCCACAGGCCGCCGCGATGGGAGAGCACCGGCGCCAGCGCGCTCACCAGCCCGCCGGCCCCCGGCTTGAGGCCCCAGCCGTGGCTCTTTTTTTCGAGCACGATGGGGAGGCGGTTGGAGACGACGACCAGACGTTGGGTGAGGGGGCTCAAGGTGGACAAGGATTTGTGCAAGGGGTGGGCCAGAGGAGGGTGGGGGCGTCCTGGAAGGGCGGTCCGGCGTGCCCCCCGCAACTTTCTCCTACCCCGGTCGTAGTAACGCCCAATGCCACGCTCCCGCGCGCTTCACCCGACCCTGTTCCTGCTCCTCGCAGCCCTGGGCCCCGGCCCCCTGCTCGCCTCCCAGGCTCCTCCGGAGCCCCCTCCGGAGCCGCTCCACATCACGCGGGCGGCCGGGCCGATCGAGGTGGATGGCCGGCTGGGAGATCCGGGGTGGAGCGGCGCCACGCGGGTGGAGACGTTCTACGAGACCAATCCCGGCGACAACATCGAGCCCAAGGTGAAGACGGTCGCCTGGCTCACCTATGACGACCGGTTCTTCTAC
>QHVW01000514.1 GCA_003223675.1 Acidobacteriota bacterium | reverse complement strand
CCTCGTATTCCTTGCGCTTGGGATGCCCCTCGGGGAGGTACTCGGGCTGCAGGTAGTCGAACGGGATCTTGACCCGGTAGCCCACCGGGATGTCGGTCACGTCCGGGATGCCGCTGCGCCGGGCGATCCTGGCCGCCAGCTCGTTGACGTCCTTGGCGAAGACGCGGCCGGTGAAGCGCACCACCACCGAGGAGTAGAGGGCCTCATGGGGACGCAGCCGGTAGACGGCGAATTCGCCGTCCTTGTCCGAGCCGTACTGGAGGAGGAAGGGCTTCTCGGGCACCGGGAGGCCCGCGCGGAAGGCCGGCCGCAGCAGCTCCGAGGGGATGGTCAGCGAGAAGTCGCGGGCCACGTCCTCGTCGTGGAGCTCGTTGTACTCGCGGATGGCGCGAAAGTTCTCGCCGTCGCCGGTGAACCAGACCGCCAGGCTCCACAGGCTCTCCCGCCGCAGCGGCCCCAGGCCCCGCACCTTGTGGACCCAGCCGTCGGCGGCGCCGCGGTCGCCTGGGAAGAGGGCCTGGGCCACCTTGAGCTGCCACTCCGGGGAGAGCACGTCGAAGGGGATGACGTAGCGGGTGCCGGCCTGGAGGACCGGCGAGCCGCCGTTCGCGTCGGCGATCCGCGAGGCGAGGCCGGCGTCGCCGCACAGCCGGATGGCGAGGGCGGCCGCCCCCTCCCCGCGGCGGGGCGTGGCCTCGAGGTTGATGCCGTGGGTCTCGGAGAGGGTGGCGGTGAGGCCCTCCTCCAGCGGCACGCGCACCGTGGCGAGGTCCGCCGGGATCGCGGGCACGGACGGCGCCGCGGCCAGGGAGGCCGCGGCGCAGAGCATCCCCAGCAGGGAGAGGAGGGCGACCCTGCCGGAGAGCCTCCGCATGCTAGACCTTCTCCGCACCTCGGAAGCCGGGCGCCACCACCCAGCCCATCTCGCGCTCGAAGGCGCGCGCGGCGCGGAACATGCCGGCCTCGTCGAACGGCCGGCCGAGGATCTGCAGCGACAGCGGCAGGCCGTCGGCGTCGGTTCCGGAGGGCACGGCGATCCCCGGCAGCCCGGTCAGGTTCGCCGGCGTGGTGAAGACGTCGGAGAGGTACATGGCGAGCGGATCGTCCACCTTCTCCCCCAGGCGGAAGGCGGCCGAGGGGGTGGTGGGCGTCGCCAGCAGGTCGGCCGCGCGGAAGGCGGCGCCCAGCTCGTGGCGCATGCGCTCCAGCACGCCGCGCGCCCGGCCGTAGTAGGCCTCGTAATAGCCGGAGGAGAGGGCGAAGGTGCCGAGCATGATGCGCCGCTTCACCTCAGGGCCGAACCCCTCGCTGCGACTCTCGAAGTAGAGGTCCGCCAGATTGTCCGCCTCGGGGGACCGCCGGCCGTAGCGCACGCCGTCGAAGCGGGCCAGGTTGGCGCTCGCCTCGGAGGTGGCGATGACGTAATACACGGCGATCGCCGCCTCCACGCTGGGCACCGAGAGCTCGACCAGCTCCGCCCCCAGATGGGTGAGACGGTCGAGCGAGGCCCGCCAGTTGGCGGCCACGTCCCCGCCCAGACGGGAGGGATCGATCTCGCGGATCACCCCGATCCGCAGGCCGGCGACCCCCTCCTCGATCCCCTCCAGGTAGTCGGCGACCGGCTCCGTGGCGGCGGTAGCGTCGTTGGGATCGGCCCCGGCGATCACCTGGAGCCCCAGGGCGGCGTCCCGCACGGTGCGCGCGAAGGGACCGATCTGATCGAGCGAGGAGGCGAAGGCCACCAATCCATAGCGGGAGACGCGGCCGTAGGTGGGCTTCACCCCCACGACGCCGCAGAGGGCGGCCGGCTGGCGGATCGAGCCGCCGGTATCGGATCCGAAGGAGAGCGGGACGCTCCCCGCCGCCACCGCCGCGGCCGGACCGCCGCTGGAGCCGCCGGGCACCGTGGCGAGGTCCCACGGGTTGCGGGTCTTCTGGAAGGCCGAATTCTCGCAGGACGAGCCCATGGCGAATTCGTCCATGTTGGCCCGGCCCACCGGCACGGCCCCGGCGTCGAGCAGCCGTTCGACGGCGGTGGCGGTGTAGGGAGACACATAGCCAGCCAGGATGCGCGAGCCGCAGGTGACGGCGCGCCCTTCGACGCTGAGGTTGTCCTTGAGCGCGACCGGCACGCCGGCCAAAGGGCCCACGTCCTCTCCCGCGGCGATCCGGCGGTCGATCTCCGCGGCGCGGACGCGGGACTCCCCTTCGAAGATCTCCAGGTAGGCGCCGATCAGCGGCTCGACCTGGGCGGTGCGGGCGAGGCAGGACTCCAGCACCTCGGAGGCCGAGACCTCGCGGCGGCGCACCCGGGCGGCGGTCTCCTCCACGGAGAGCTCCCAGAGGTCAGGCATCGCCGCCGCCCCCCTTTACCTCGGGCACCAGGAGGAAGCCGTCCATGGAGGCCGGCGCGTTGGCGAGGAACCGCTCGCGGGGGAGGCACTCGTGGGGGACGTCCGCCATCTCCCGCACGCCCGGCACGTCCGCGGCGGGCGCTTGCCCCTGGAAGCT
>QHVW01000513.1 GCA_003223675.1 Acidobacteriota bacterium | reverse complement strand
CAATCCGCAGCAGGTGCCGATGAATCACACGCTGGGAGCGAACCCGGTGGAATATCCGCTGGTGCTCTCCTCCAAGGTCTGCGGAAGCTGCCACAGCGTGGTGCTGCCCGTGTTCGACGGCGACAAGCCGTACGTGCGGCCGGGGACGAAGAAGCCCGAGGTGATCATCGAGCAGGCGACGTACCCTGAGTGGGTATTCAGCGATTTCCGCGACGGCGGCCCCACGCCCCGCTCGTGCCAGGACTGCCATATGGCCAGCAGCTATCCCGGCTTGCCGGCGCCCCTGAGCACCAAGATCGCCTCGATCCAGGAGGCGAGCAACATGCCGCAGACGGAGAACCGGCAGCCGCAGTCGGCGATCGACCTCAACCCCCGCTCCCCCTTCGGCCGGCACACGCTGGTGGGGCTCAACGTCTTCTTCAATCAATTCGCCCAGCAGTTCCCGGACGTCCTCGGCATCCGCGTGCAGGACCCGATGCTGGGCGGCAAGGGGGTGGCGCCGCTCACCACCACCTTCAATTCCATGCTCCAGCAGGCGGACACAGGCACAGCCACCGCGTCCGTCACCCGCGTCCAGACGACCCGGGACCGGCTGGTGGCGGAGGTCAAGGTGGAGAACCTGGCCGGGCACAAATTCCCGTCCGGCGTGGGTTTCCGCCGCGCCTTCCTCACCTTCGAGGTATTGGACGCGGCCGGCAACGACCTCTGGGTCTCCGGCCGGGCCACCCCTACTGGCGTGCTGGTGGGGGCGGACGGCAGGCCGATCGCCGGGGAATTCATGTGGCACCAGGAGTGCGGGCCGAAGACGGCCGCCGAGCAGACGTTCCAGCCGCACTACGAGACGATCACCCGCCAGGACCAGGCGCAGATCTATCAGGAGCTGGTGCGCGATCCCAAGGGCCGGCTCACCACCAGCTTCTTCTCGCTGGCCGACGTGGTGAAGGACAACCGCCTGCTCCCCCGCGGCTGGACGCCTTCCGTGGAGCTCGCCCGGCGCGAGGGGCTGGGGAGCGCCAAGCTCTCCGCCGAGGCGCTGACGCACCACATTCTCCCCGACCTGCCGGACGGCCACGGCGGCGAGGTGCGCGATCCCTGGTACGAGCCGAAATCGCAGGGGGGCCTGGGCGGCGGCGGCGACGAGATCACCTACGCCATCCCGCTCTCTGACATCAAAGGGACGCCGGCCAGCGTGAAGGTGACGCTCTATTACCAGGCGATCCCGCCGTTCTATCTCCAGGACCGCTTCTGCACGACCCCCGCCCAGCCGGACACCTCGCGCCTATTCTTCCTGGCGGGTCATGCGAACCTCGACGGCACCAGGGCCGAGGGGTGGAAGCTGCAGGTGGTTTCGAGCGGGGTGGTGGGCATAAGCCCTCACCCCTGACCGCTTCTCCCGGGTGGGGGGGCC
>QHVW01000512.1 GCA_003223675.1 Acidobacteriota bacterium | reverse complement strand
CACCCGTTTCGGCTACTCGGGCTCGGTCCTGGTGGCGCAGCATGGCGAGGTGATCCTCAACAAGGGGTATGGCCTGGCCGACCGCGCCCACGGCGTCCCGTTCACCTCCGACACCGTGTTCGACATCGCCTCGATCAGCAAGCAGTTCACGGCGGCGGCGGTGCTCCGGCTGGAGATGCAGGGCAAGCTCAAGGTGGAGGACCGCATCAAGCGCTTCTTCCCCGAGGCGCCTCCCGACAAGGCTGCGATCACCCTGCACCAACTGCTGACCCATACCGCCGGCCTCCCCGAAACCCTCGGCCCGGAGGATGAGGCGCTCCCCCGGCACGCCTTCCTGAAGCGGCTCTACGCCACCAGGCTGCTCTCCCCCCCGGGCCAGAAG
>QHVW01000511.1 GCA_003223675.1 Acidobacteriota bacterium | reverse complement strand
GCTGGAGACCTTCGCGGAGCACGACAGCCGCTCCGTCCAGCACACCCTCTACGCCATGGGCGAGGCGGTCGTGCGGACCCTCGACGTCGAGGAGATCCACCTCGCGATGCCCAACCGGCACCACATCCCGGTGGACCTCCGACCCTTCGGAATGGAAAACCGCAACGAGATCTTCGTGGCGACGACGGAGCCGTACGGGTTGATCGAGGGGACGGTGCGGCGGGGGTAAGATCTATTTAATAAGGCCATCCTTGCGCAGTCGCCGTTTCATTTCTTCTAGACTGATTAGATCTTCATCTTGTCGCTCCGCAACGACTGCCAGATCGTGGGCATCCCGCCGCCTCTCCAGAATCCTCACGAACGACCGTCCCCGGAGCTCCGCCAGGGTCAATCCCGATCTCTCCAGCGCCTCCTCTTCCGTGATCGCGCCGCAGTTGACGGCGCGCAGAAAGTAGTTGAGGAGGCCCTGGCCGGTGGCGGCGTCGTCGAAGACCTCGCCGACCAGCGTGGCCTGGGCCGCCTTCTGGACGAAATTGCGCAGGCGGTCGGAGGCGGCGTCGAGCCCCTCCAGGAAGAAGGCGTAGAGGGCGGCGTAGCGGGTGACGAGCTGCGCCGGATGGAGGTCCCAGCCCTGATAGAAACCGCCGACCAGGGAGTGCCGCACGTGCTCCGCGTGGAGCCTCCAGGCCCGGTGCACGACGGCGCGGTTCTCCGCGATCTGGGCCGCGGTGAGATCGGACCCGCGGTGCGGCGGCACCGGGAGGACGTTGGTGGCTCCGTCTGAGAGCCAGAGGCCCGTTCCGGCGTAGGCGACCTGCATCATGTGCTTGGCGAAATCGCAGACCGGATGGGTCATCGACTGGTGCTCCGCCGTGATGTTGCAGGCGGCGGTGTAGTCGTAGGTGCCGAAGTGGGCGGCCACGCAGCGCCCGCGTCCCGCGACAGGCAGGGAAGGCAGTCTCAGGATCGACTGCGGGGTCTCGATCATGATCTCCAGCCGGAGCGTACCCTGTGGCAGCCCGAGCGCCGGCTCCAGCAGATCGAAGAGATCGGCCAGCGCGGCGACCTGCTCGGGGATGGTCACCTTGGGAAGGGTGACCACGAAGTTTTCCGGCAGGCGCCCTCCGGCCTCGCGGACCAGCGCGGTCAGGAAGAGGTCGAGCGTGCGGAGGGACCGCGCCTTCAGCTCCTCGGTGAACGGCTTGATCCGGATGCCGATGAACGCCGGCAGGCTGCCGGACGCGAGCCCGACGGCCATCTCGCGGGCGGCGGCCTCGGCGTGGCCGTCCTCCTCCGCGTCCGGACGGTTGCCATAGCCGTCCTCGAAATCGGCCCGGAAGTCCTCGACCGCCGCCGCGAGGTCCGCGGGGATGGGGGCGTAGTCCTCCAGGGCTCGCAGCGCCAGCGATCCCAACCGGGAGGCGATGTCGGCCTTGAAGAGGTGGGCGCCGCCGTAAACCGTATGGACCGGCTGGCGGCGTCCGGAATCGCCCGGCTGGGTCCGGGAAAATTCGAGGTTCGCGCCACGCAGGCGCTCGAAGACGGCACGGACGGCCTCGTCGCGCAGGGTCATCCCGCGATTCCCATCACCATCCGCCGCACCACCCGTTCCAGGGCGAAGCGGCGGTAATCGGCGGTGGAGCGGACGTCGTCGATCGGCGTGACCTCGCGCGCGGCCTCGCGGCCGGCGAGATCGGCGGTCTCGGGGCCCGGGGCCTGTCCACGGACCGCCTCCTCGGCGGCGCGCAGGCGGACCGGCATCGCCGCGACGCTGCCGGCGGCAAGGCGCAGCTCGGCGATCCTCCCCTCCTCGATCCGTCCGGCCAGGGCCACCACCACCTTGCTGATCGCCTGCGCCTCGCGCGTTCCTACCTTGCGGAAGGCTTGGAACGCGCCCGCCGGCAGATAAGGAAGGCGGACCCGGGCGACGATCTCTCCAGGACGCAGGGCCGTCCGGCGGTAGCCGATATGAAAATCAGCGTAAGGGATCTCGCGGAGGCCTTGCGCTCCGGCCACCACGACGACGGCGTCCAGGGCGAGGAGCACGGGCAGGGAATCGCCGGCCGGGCTGGCGTTCGCCATGTTGCCCCCCAGGGTGGCCCGGTTCTGGATCTGCCAGCCACCCACCATGGTGGCGGCCTCGGCCAGGATGGGAAACGCGGCGCGCACGGCGGCCGAGCGCCGGATCTCGCTGAAGGAGGTGGTGGAGCCGATCTCGATCCCGCCCTCGACCTCGCGGATGCCGCGCAGCTCGGGCACGCCCAGGAGATCGATCACCCGGTCCATCCGATGCAGGGCCTCGGGGCCGCGCACCATGAGATCGGTGCAGCCGGCCGTGGGCACCAGGGCCGGATCTTCTCCCAGATGCCGGACGGCCTCGTCCAGGGAGCGGGGACGGACGGCGGCGATCACCGATCCGGCTCTCCGCAAATCCCCGTGCACCGGCAGAGGTTGCCCGCCAGCGCCTCCCGGGCCTCTTCGCGGCTCGGCGCGGGATTGCGCTGGAGGAGGGCCCAGGCGGTGATCACGATCCCCGGCGTGCAGGCGCCGCACTGGACGCCGCCGGTGGCCACGAAGCGCTCCAGGAAGTCGCGCGCGGGCCCCGCGGCGATCCCCTCCACCGTCTCGATCCGCCGCCCCTCGCACTGGAACAGAGGCACCAGACAGGAGAGCGTGGGCTCGCCGTCGATCAGCACCGTGCAGGCGCCGCACTCCCCCTCGCCGCACCCCTCCTTGGTGCCGGTCAGCCCGAGCCCCTCCCGCAACACGTCGAGAAGGCGCTCCATGGGGTGGCCCTCGACCTCGGAGGTTTGTCCGTTGACGGAAAGGGGAAAGCTCACGGAAGAACCTCGTTTTCTGTAGGGGCGGCCCTATGTGGCCGCCCTGTTTTTTCGCTCGCCGCGTTTTTCCCGTTCGCGCCGCCCCCCCACCCAGCGCGGCCACACAGGGCCGCCCCTACAGGGGACGAAGAGGCCAGCAATAATTTTTCCGGAGTCGCCGGAATCTCCTCCACCGGAATCCCCGTCGCGTTCTCCACCGCCTGCGCGGTCGCCGGAGCGCCGCCGTCCATCGGCAGCTCGCCGACTCCCTTGGCTCCGAACGGTCCGCCCTTCCAGGCCCGCTCCAGCAGGTGGACGTCGATCCGCGGGCTGTCCTTGATCGTAGGGATGATGTAGGTGGCGAGGCGATCGTTCAGATAGCGGCCGTCCTGGAGCTTGACCTCCTCCAGCAGCGCCCAGCCGAGCGCCTGGAGGGTGCCCCCCTCGATCTGCCCCTTGCAGAGGGTCGGATGGATCGCCCGCCCCACCTCGCAGACGGCGGTCGCCGCCACGGGCCGCGCGGCCAGGGTATCGGGATCGACCTCCACCTCGACGACGTCCGCGCCCCAGGCATAGGTCGGATACGCTGCGCCCTGATAGGTCGATTCATCGAAGGTCTGCCACTCCGGCGGCTCGTGGCGATGGGTGATCTCCAGGGGCCCCGCCGTCTCGAAATGGCGCCGCGCCGCGTCGCGGAAGGGCTCGACGGGACCTGCCGGGCCCACGATCCAGCCGTCGCTCACGGAGAGGCCCTCGCCAACGATTGGATCCAGTATGGAGTCCCGCAGCTCGGCGACGGTGCGGGCGATCAGGTTCCCCACGATCATGGTGGTGCGCGAAGCCACCGTGGGGCCGGAGTCGGGCACGTCGCCGGTGTCCGGCTCGGCGAAGACCACGTCGTCCTCCCCGAGCCCGCCCGCCGCCCGGGCGATCTGCGGAAAGACGGCGGCGCACCCCTGGCCCATGTCGGTCATCGCCGTGAGCACCTCGATGCGGCCGTCCGCGCGCAGGCGGGCGGTGACCGGCGACTTCATCTTGCGCTCGCCGTTGCCGGTGAACCCCGCGCCGTGGAAGTAGAGGGAGAGCCCGATCCCCCGCCTTCGCCGGTCATCCCGGCCGGAATCCCGTTCGCGGGCCTCCTCCAGCTCCCGCCATTTCGCACGGAAGCCGGTACGGCGCTCCGCCTCCTCCAGGCAGAGGCGGGCGGAGGTGGTCTCGTCGAGCACCTGGCCGGTGGGCAGCCGGTCGCCCGGCTCGACCACGTTGCGGGCGCGGATCTCGAAGGGATCGAGCCCCAGGGCGAGCCGCGGAAGGCGCTGTTCGGCGCCGTGTGGGTGCGCAGCACCTTCCCCTGGAGGCGCGCGCTCGGCCAGCGGTAGGGGCCGAAGGCGTGGAGCAGGGCCCGCGAGAGCACCACCGGCGAGAGGGTCTTGTAGGCCCCGCCGTCCATCAGGACCTCGGCGTCGAGCGCCAGCAGCCGGCCGTCGCCCCTCACCCCAGTACGATGGCGGATCACCGCCGGATGGCGCTTGGAGGTGCCGATGATGTCCTCGTGGCGGTCGTAGACCATCTTCACCGGCCGGCCGCAGGCGCGGGCGAGCAGGGCGGCGTGCACGGCGAGGGCGCTCGGGAAGTCCTCCTTGCCGCCGAAGCCGCCGCCCACCACCGCGGCGCGCACCCGCACCTTGTCCTCCGGCAGATCAAAGGCGTGGACCAGCGCCTTGTGCACGTAGTAGGGGCATTGCATCGAGCCGAGGACGGTGAGCCCGCCGTCCTCACAGGTGGCGATCATCCCCTGGCACTCGATGTAGATGTGCTCCTGATGGCCGGTGCGCCAGGTCCCCGCGATCACGTGATCCGCGCCGGCCAGGGCCGCGTCCACGTCCCCGCTCTCCAGGCGGAGCTCGTAGAGCGGCGGCAGGGAAGCGGCCTCTTCGAGGGTCAGGACGGGCGTGAGCGGCTCGTATTCCACCTGGACGGCGGCGAGCGCCTGGCGGGCCGCGAGACGGGTGGGCGCCGCCACCAATGCCACGGGCTCGGCCACGTGCAGCACAAAGCCGTCGGCGAGGATCGGCCAGCCGTCGTCCAGGAGCTGGATGCCGTTCGGGCCGGGCAGGTCCGCGGCGGTGACGCAGACGGTCCCCTCCGGAGCCGCCGCGGGATCGAACCGGATCGATCGGATGCGGGCATGCGGGTGGGGGCTGCGCACCGTGGCCCCGTGCCACATCCCCGGCAGGGAGATGTCGTCCACGTAGCGTGCCGCCCCCGACACCTTGGCGAAGCCGTCCGGACGCGGCGGGCTGTCTCCGATGCCGTTCATTGAGCTGGCGAGTGTGGAATAAGCCTGGGTCCGGGCGCAAGAGCTTGCCCCTCTTCTCCCCGTTCGGAAATTTATCCCCGCCTTTTGGGGTTATACTTACGCCTGGCTTTTCACTCCTGGCTCGTCAACAAGGAAAAGACCCCATGGCCCTCCTGAAATCTGAATGGCTCGACCTCCGGCGCCGGCACATCGGCAGCTCCGAGGTGGCCGCGCTCTTCGGCCTGGACGAGCGCCGCACGCTCTTCGAGCTGTGGCATCAGAAGGCCGGCAATCTCCCGGAGCCGGACCTCGAGGACGACGAGCGCGTCTTCTGGGGGACCGTCCTGGAGCCCGCCATCGGCCAGGGGATCGCCGAGCGCGCCGGATGGAAGATCCGCAAGGTCCGGCGCTACGTCGAGCACCCCACGATGCCGGGGATGGGCGCCAGCCTCGACTACGAGATCCACGGCCATCCGCGCGGCCCCGGCGGGCTGACCATCAAGAACGTCGACAGCCTGGTGGCGCGCCACTGGCCGGACGGCCTGCCGCCGCTCCGCTTCGAGCTGCAGGTGCAGCACCAGCTCGCCTGCCTGCCGAGCCGGACTTGGGGCGCGCTCGGCGTGCTGATCGGCGGCAACTCGCTGAAGATCTTCGAATACGAGCGCCATCCCGGCGCCATCGCCAAGATCGAGCGCGCCGTGGAGGATTTCTGGCGCTCGATCGCCGAGAACCGGCCGCCGGAACCGGACTTCGACCGCGATCTCCCCGCCCTGGAGGCGCTCTACCGCAGCACCGTGCCGGGAAGCGTGCGCGACCTCCGGGGGCACGAACGGCTGGAGGAGCTCTGCGCCGAGTACGAGCGCGCCCGCCAGGACGAGTCCGCGGCCGAGCGCCGGAAGCGGGCTGCCAAGGGGGCGATCCTCTCGCTCATCCAGGACACCGAGACCGTCTTCTGTGAGGGGTTCAAGATCCTCGCGCCGGAGCGGCCGGGCGGCGAGGTGTCCTACAACCGCGAGCCCTATCGCGACTTCCGGGTCTTCGCCCGCGGCGCGAAGGAGGAGGACGGCGCGTCATGACCGAGCTGATCACCCGCCCGGCTGCGGAGCGGACCCCTTCCAAGACCAGGCGGCGCAAGAAGACCGCGCCGGCCCGGACGGTGACGCCCATCGAATCGGTGCGCCGCGCCCTGGAGCTGATGAAGCCCCAACTCACCGCCATCCTGCCCGCGCACCTCCCGGCGGACCGTCTCCTGCGCGTCGTGCTCACCGTGCTCCAGAGCACGCCGGCGCTGCTCGACTGCGACCGCGCGAGCCTCTACCGGGCGGTGATGACCTGCGCCCAGCTCGGCCTCGAGCCGGACGGCGTGCTGGGCCAGGCCTGGCTAGTGCCGTCGAAAGGGAAAGTGCAGCTCGTGCCGGGCTACCGCGGGCTCCTCACCATCGCCCGCGACAGCGGCCAGATCCTCTCGATCAACGCCCAGGCGGTACACCGGAACGATCATTTCGAGTACGCCTACGGCCTGAACGAGCGGCTGGAGCACGTCCCCGGCAGCGGCGACCGCGGTGAGATCACCCACTTCTACGCCTACGCCAGATTCAAGGACGGCGGCCACTGCTTCGACGTGATGTCGCGCGCCGAGGTGGACGCCGTCCGCCGGTCCGGCCCGGCCGAGGAGCCCGGCTGGGTGAACGGCTACGCCGAGATGGGAAAGAAGACCGTCCTCCGGCGGATCGCCAAGCTCCTGCCACTCCCCGTGCAGAAGGCGGCGGCCCTGGCCGATCTCTATGAGTCGGGACAGCACGCGGCGCTGGACGATCTCGGCGAGATCGTGGTCGACCGGCCGGCGGAAACGGAGCCCCCGAGGGCCGAGGAGCCGCAGGTCCCGCCCCGCTCCCGCCTGGACACCTTCGCCGCCGCGGAGATGCCGCGAGCAGCCCCGAAGCCCGAGCCGCCGTCTCCTCCTCAACCGCAGGCGGAGCCCGAGCCGATCGCGCTCTCCGAGGAGGAGCTCTTCGCCCTCCTGCCACCGCTGCACATCCTGGAGATCCTGGACACCGTCGCCGAGCTCGAGATGCCGGAAGAG
>QHVW01000339.1 GCA_003223675.1 Acidobacteriota bacterium | reverse complement strand
CACCTGCGGGGAGATCGGCCCCACACCGCGGGGGAACCTCGCCTTCTACAATCTGACCGCCATCCTGGTCCTCCTCCGTGAGGTGGGCGTATGACCCCGAACCCGCACGAGCTCGACAACGCGATCCTGCGCAACCTGCTCACGGAGACCACGCGGGCCTACGAGAGCCAGATGGCCGAGCTCTACGCCGAGAAGGAGCTGGCCCAGGTGACCCTCGCCTCGATCGGCGACGGCGTGCTCGCCACCGACGAGAAGGGGCACGTCAAGTACCTCAACCCGGTGGCCGAGAAGCTCACCGGCTGGGACCGCGCCGCGGCCATGGGCAGGCCGCTCCCCGAGATCTTCCGCCTCACCGGCCAGGGGGACGAGCACGAGGACGTCGCGGAGCTGCTGCGCCGCTGCCTGGAGGAGGGGAAGAGCTTCCGCCTGGCCGAGCGCGTCACCCTGGAGCGGAGCGACGGCCGGCGCTACGCGATCGAGAGCACCTGCTCCCCCATCCGCGCCTGGGAGGGGGGGATCGTCGGCGCCGTCCTGGTCTTCCAGGACGTCTCGGACAAGCGGCTGATGGCCCTGCAGCTCGCCCACCAGGCGAGCCACGACGAGCTGACCGGCCTGCTCAACCGCCACGCCTTCGACGGCCACCTCCAGCGCGCCCTGGAGGAGGCCCGCTCGCGCTCGGTCTCCCACGCGCTCTGCTACATGGACCTCGACCAGTTCAAGCTGGTCAACGACACCTGCGGCCACCTCGCGGGGGACGAGCTGCTCTGCCGCGTCGCCGCCCTGATCCAGGAGTCGGTGCGCGATACCGACCTCGTCGCCCGCCTGGGCGGGGACGAATTCGCGGTGCTGCTCTCCCGCTGCTCCCTGGCGGAGGCCGAGCAGCGGACGGCCGAGATCCACCGGGCCCTCCAGCAGCTCCGCTTTACCTGGCGGGACACGACCTTCGCCGTGGGCGCCAGCCTCGGCCTGGTGCCGATCACCCGCGAGCTGCGCACCGTGGCCCACCTCCTCTCGGCCGCCGACCACGCCTGCTACGCGGCCAAGGACAAGGGACGCGACCGCGTCCAGGTCTACCGCGAGGACGACGCCACCTTCGTCCGCCGCCACGGCGAGATGAGCTGGGTGGCGCGCATCCAGCAGACCCTGGAGGAGGACCGCTTCCGGCTCTTCGCCCAGCAGATCCAACCGCTCTCGCCCCAGGCCCCCCCGGGGCTCTACTTCGAGGTGCTGCTGCGCATGGTCGAGGAGGACGGGCGGATCCACCTCCCTTCGGACTTCCTGCGCGCCGCTGAGCGCTACGGCCTGATGCGGGCGATCGACCGCTGGGTGATCCGGCGCACGCTCCGCACGCTGCGGGACCAGCCGGCGCCGTTCCTCGATCTACTGCGGCACTGCGCCGTCAATCTCTCCCCGGTCTCGCTGGGGGACGAGGATTTCTACGACTTCCTCACGGCCGAGCTCGCCGGCTCGGGGGTGCCCGCCGGCAGTCTCTGCTTGGAAATCACCGAGACGGCCGCCATCGAGAGCCTCCCCCAGGCGCAGCGGCTGATGGCCGAGCTGGCGGCCCGGGGGGTCCGTTTCGCCCTCGACGACTTCGGCACCGGCATGTCGTCCTACGGCTACCTGAAGGAGCTGCCGGTGGCGTTCCTGAAGATCGACGGCAAGCTCGTCAAGGACCTCGTCAACGATCCGCTCGACCTGGCGATGGTCGAGTCGATCAACCAGGTGGGGCACGTGATGGGGATCCAGACGGTGGCCGAGGGGGTCGCCAGCGCCGCCGTGGTCGAGCGCCTGAAGGCCCTGGGGGTCGACTACGCGCAGGGGAACTGGATCAGCCCGCCCCGGCCGCTGGAGCCCTCACGTCCCTGGTCCGTCACGTCCTGGTGACATCTCGCCCGTCCCCCTGTAGGATGGGGCGAATTTTTTAGGGAGAACCTATGTCGGAAGGCATCGCCGCGACCCCGAGCCGCAGCCAGGAAGCGACGACGGGCTTCATCCGCGAGCTCGGATTGCTCGACTCGACCATGATCGTGGCCGGCTCGATGATCGGCTCCGGGATCTTCATCGTCCCGGCGGAGATCGCCCGCCAGGTGGGCTCGGCCGGCTGGCTGCTGATGGTCTGGGTGGTGACGGGGCTGCTGACGGTGGCCGCCGCCCTCTCCTACGGGGAGCTGGCGGCGATGATGCCGAAGGCGGGCGGGCAGTACGTCTACCTGCGCGAGGCCTGGTCGCCACTCTGGGGGTTCCTCTACGGCTGGACCCTCTTCCTGGTGATCCAGACCGGCACCATCGCGGCGGTGGCCGTGGGCTTCGCCCGCTACCTCGGCGTCCTCCTCCCCCACATCGGGCCGGAGGACTGGGTCGTCCGCCCGATCGACATCTCCTCCAAGTACGCGATCAGCCTGTCGGGCCAGCAGGTCGTCGGCATCCTGATGATCATCTTCCTCACCTGGCTCAACACCCGCGGCATCAAGCTCGGCAAGGTCATCCAGAACACCTTCACCTCGGCCAAGACGCTGTCGCTGATCGCCCTGATCGTGCTCGGCATCCTGGTCGGCCGCAACGCCACGGCGATCTCGGCCAACTTCTCGGACCTGTGGACGCCGCGCGACGTCACCACGATCACGCCGGATTTCGGCTTCGCGGCGCCGGTGGCGGCCACGATGGGCGCCTTCGCCCTCTTCGTCGCCTTCTGCGTGGCCCAGGTGGGCTCGCTCTTCTCCTCGGACGCCTGGAACAACATCACCTTCACCGCGGGCGAGGTGAAGGACCCGAAGCGGAACATCCCTCTCTCGCTGGTCGCCGGCACCGGTCTGGTGATCGGCCTCTACATCCTGGCCAACGTGGCCTACCTGTGCACCCTGACCCTCCATCAGATCCAGACCGCGCCGGACGACCGGGTGGCCACCGCCGCCCTGCAGGCGATCTTCGGCTCCGCCGGGGCGGTGATCATGGCGATCGCCATCATCGTCTCCACCTTCGGCTGCAACAACGGCCTCATCCTGGCCGGGGCCCGGGTCTATTACGCGATGGCGCAGGACGGCCTCTTCTTCCGCCGCACCGGTGCCCTCAACGCCAAGCACGTGCCGGCCTCGGGCCTGATCTTCCAGTGCGTCTGGACCGCGCTGCTGGTGCTGCTGCGCACCCGCAAGGTCGACGCCACGGGCGCCGTGACCTACGGCAACCTCTATAACGACCTGCTCGGCTACGTGATCTTCGCGGTGCTGATCTTCTACGTGCTGACGATCGGCGGGCTGTTCGTGCTGCGGCGCAAGCGGCCGGACGCGGAGCGTCCCTACCGGGCGTTCGGCTATCCGGTGGTGCCGGCGCTCTACATGGTGACCGCGTCGGCCATCGCGCTGGTGCTGTTGGTCTACCAGACCAAGACCGCCCTGCCGGGCCTGGTGATCGTGCTGACCGGCATCCCCGTTTATTTCGCTTGGCGTCGCAAGTCCAGCTAACCCTTCCACGGAGGATCCAACCCGATGTCGCTGACCCGAACGAAACCGATCGACCAACTGATCGCCGAAGGAGCGGCGACCGGCGAGGGGACGCTCAAGCGCACCCTCGGCCCGGGTGCGCTCGTCGCGCTCGGCATCGGCGCCATCATCGGCGCCGGTCTGTTCGTCCGAACCGCCGCGGCGATCGCCGACCGCGCCGGTCCGTCCGTGGTGCTCGCCTTCGTCGTGGCGGGCATCGGCTGCGCCTTCGCCGGCCTGTGCTACGCCGAGTTCGCCTCGATGATCCCGATCGCCGGCAGCGCCTACACCTACTCCTACGCCACCATGGGCGAGCTCATGGCCTGGATCATCGGTTGGGACCTCGTCCTCGAATACGCCGTCGGCGCCGCCACGGTGGCGATCGCCTGGAGCGAGTACTTCAACCGGGTGCTCCACCTCGTGGGCATCGGTGCCATCCCTTACCAGTGGTGCCACTCGCCGCTCGAGCGCATGCACGACAATCCGAGCGTGCACGGCATCATGAACCTGCCCGCGATCGGCATCCTGCTCGTCCTCACCGCCCTCCTGGTGCGGGGCACGCAGGAATCGGCCTGGGTCAACAACATCATCGTGATCACCAAGGTCACGATCGTGCTCATGGTCATCGTGCTCGGCTGGGGCTTCATCAACCCGGCGAACCACACGCCCTTCATCCCCGAGGCCACCCAGTACGTGACGCCCACCGGCATCACGCACCACTACGGCGGCATCATGGGCATCCTGGGCGCGGCGGGCGTCGTGTTCTTCGCCTTCATCGGCTTCGACGCCGTGTCCACCACGGCGCAGGAGGCGAAGAACCCGAAGCGCGACATGCCGATCGGCATCCTCGGGTCGCTCGCGATCTGCACGGTGCTCTACGTGCTGTTCTCGTACGTGCTGTCGGGCATCGCGACGGTGCAGGACTTCCGCACCGTCGGCCGCGAGGCCTCGGTCGCCTACGCGATCACCAAGTACATGCCGGGGTACGCGTGGCTCTCGAACTTCGTGACCTTCGCCATCCTCGCCGGCTTCTCGTCGGTTATCCTGGTGATGCTCCTCGGCCAGTCGCGCGTCTTCTACTCCATGAGCCACGACGGCCTGGTGCCGAAGGTCTTCTCCGAGGTGCACCCGCGCTTCAAGACGCCGTACAAGTCGAACTGGCTGTTCTTCTTCTTCACGGCGATCTTCGCGGCGTTCCTGCCCGAGGACATCGTCGGTGAGATGACCAGCATCGGAACGCTCTTCGCGTTCATCCTGGTCTGCATCGGCGTCTGGATCATGCGCGTCAAGCGGCCCGACATCCCGCGCGCCTTCAAAGCGCCCGTGCTGCCGGTGACGGCGATCCTCGGCATCGTGGTCTGCCTCTCGATGATCTACGGCCTGGGTTGGACCAACTGGGCGCGGCTCATCGTCTGGCTGCTGATCGGGTTCATCATCTACTTCGGCTACAGCAGGAAGCACAGCCTGCTGGCGGGCAGGTAGCGACCCGGCGCGGCCGCGTGCCGCTCTCCGCGCTTCCGACCGGCCGGCTGCCAAGCCGGCCGGTTTTGTTTCCGGCGCAGGGTCAGCACGGTCACCTCCGGCGGCGTGCCGAGGCGGAGGGCCGGGGATCTCCCCCTATTCTCCCGCAAAAAAGACTCCGCAAAAAAAGACCCCGCCATCTCGGCGGGGTTTTGGAGGAGGGAGGTTTGGAGAGGAGATTGTCTTGGCTTGTTTTCCGTCTCCATCCATCTATACGGAGCACCGGCCTGAAGTGTTTAGGCGGAGATCCCACTTTTCCCGCGGACGGGATAACATCGGGACAGCCGTCCTACAAACGGCGAATGTGGCTACGCGAAACCGATTTCTTCTGAAAGAAGGCGATCTTGAGCGAGGCCTCGACGTCGACGGCAGCAGGCTGGACGTTCCTGACCAACCACGCGCATGTGCTCTTCTGCATCGCCCAGGACCCCGAGGTCCGGCTGCGGGACGTGGCGGCGCGGGTGGGGATCACCGAGCGGGCGGTGCAGCGGATCGTGACCGACCTGGAGGCGGCGGGATACCTGACGGTGTCCAAAGAGGGGCGGCGGAACCGGTACCAGGTCCACTATGGGCTGCCGCTGCGGCACCCGATCGAGCGCCACCGGACGGTCAAGGAGCTGATCGAGCTGGTGGTGGGGTCGCGCGGATGATCGTCGCCACCTGGAACGTGAACTCGGTCCGCTCCCGCCTGGAGCGGGTGGTGGGCTGGACGGAGCGGGCGCGGCCGGACGTGCTCTGCCTCCAGGAGATCAAGACCACCGACGACCTCTTCCCCCTGGAGCCCTTCGCGGAGCTCGGCTACCACGCCGAGGTCTTCGGCCAGAAGACCTACAACGGCGTGGCCATCCTCTCCCTGACCCCCATCACCAACGTGGTCCGCAACCTGCCGGGCGACGCGGAGGACGCCCCCCGGCGGCTGATCGCGGGAACCGTGGACCGGGTGCGGATCGTCAACGTCTACGTGCCCAACGGCCAGTCCCCCGAGAGCGACAAGTTCGTCTACAAGATGGACTGGCTGGCCCGCCTGCGCGCCTTCCTGGAGGAGACCGCGAAGCCTTCCGACCCTCTGTTGCTGCTGGGGGACTTCAACATCGCCCCCGAGGAGCGGGACGTGCGCTACCCCGACCTCTGGCGGGGGCACATCCACTTCCACCCCAGGGAGCACGAGGCGCTCGCCCGCATCACCTCCTGGGGGCTCCACGACCTCCTGCGCAAGCATCACGAGGAGGGGGGGCTCTACTCCTGGTGGGACTACCGCCAGCTCGCCTTCCAGAAGAACAACGGCCTGCGGATCGACCTCATCCTGGGGACGAAGAAGATGCTCGACCGCTGCACCGGCGTCGAGATCTTCCGCGACGAGCGCAAGGGGGAGTCCCCCTCGGATCACGTGCCGGTGGTGGCCGCGATCAAATGACGGCGGCGATCAAGTAGCCATCCACCGCGCCGCTTCCCAGCCCAGGTGGCCGTGGGCGTTGAACAGGCGGACCACCGGCCGCTCCCCCCAGTCGACCACGCTCAGGGTGGCCGGATCGAGGAACAGGTGGCGGGCGGTGGCCAGCGGCGCGCCGAGGGCGGCGCAGAGCAGGGCCTTGATCGGCCCCACGTGACTGACCAGGGCGACGTTCTCCCCCCGGTGCCCGCAGGCGAGCTCCTGGACCAGGGCGAGCATCCGTGCCTGGACCTCCGTGAGGGGCTCGCCGCCCGGCGGGGAGGTCCCGAGGTCGGCCTCCCAGCGGAGCAGGCGCTCGCGGTCGCGCTCCAGGACCTCGGCGCGGGTGAGCCCCTCCCACTCGCCGAACGACTGCTCGCGCAGGCGCGGCTCGATGCGCAGGTCGACCGCGTGCGCCGCGGCGATCCGGCGGCCGGTCTCCCGGGCCCGCGCCAGCGGGCTGCTGTAGACCGCCCGCACGGGGAGAGGAGCCAGGGCCGCGGCCAGGCGGTCCGCCTGCGCGATTCCGGAGTCGGCCAGCGGCTCGTCGCGCGCTCCCACGTAGCGCATCTCGCGGTTGGCGAGGACCTCGCCGTGGCGGATCAGGAGGAGTCTGAGAGGAGGAGCGCTCATCTGGACGAGAGACACTCTATACTGTGAGAATCTCCATGCGCCGCCTCCGCCTCCATCTCCTCGCCGCCGTCCTCGGGATCGCCTGCGCGGTCTCGCCGGCCGTCCTGCGCGCCGAGGAGGGGTGGAGCGTCCCCGTCCGGCTGGTGAGCCCCCAGGCCGGAGCGACGCTCACCGCCGGCTCGACCGTGGAGCTCGAATGGGCGCCGCTCGCCGAGCTCGGGAACGCCGAGGAGTGGGAGGCCTTCCTCAGCCTCGACGACGGCAGGACCTATCCGGTCCGCATCACGCCGCACCTCGATCTCGACCTCCGCCGCGTCCAGTGGCGGGTGCCCGCCGTCTCGACCGCGTCGGCCCGGCTCCTGCTCCGCTTCGGCGACGAGCGCCGGGAGACGGAGCTCGAGCTGCCGCACCGCTTCACCATCGTCCCGGCGCCGGCTCCGCCGCCGCTGACCGACCTCGCGCTCGCCCGGGTGGTCCCCTCCCGGGGTGAGCCGGCCCGGCTCGGGTCTGCCGGCGTCGTCTCCTGGATGGAGGGCTCGCGCCGCGGCGGCTCCCTGCGCCAGGTGGTCGCGGCCGAGCAGCCGGGGCTCCGGGAACGGCTCGCCGCGCCGGAGAGCCACGCCGAGCCCGCTCTGCTCGCCTCCGGCCACGCGCCCCTGCCACTGCCGCGGCCCGCCCGCGGGAGCCTGGCGCAGGCCCCCCCTCGTCCTACGTCTCTCACCGCCCCCGGTGAGGGCCCGCTCGTATCGTCCGACATCCTCATTCTGATTCAGCGCCAGAACGAATAGACCGAGGCGCCACCTCGTCTCGACGAAGCCGGCCCGCCCCCTGAGGGGTGGTCCGATCGATTCTTCGTTCATGCCTGTATTGCGCAAGAGGAGCGTTCCATGTCCGTCTCCGGGATCTTCCGCGGGCTTCATGCACCCGTGGCCTTCGCCTGTCTTCTGGGAGCCGCGCTCCCGCTCTCCGCCCAGGCTCCCCAGGGGGAGCCCACTCCCACCGTCACCGAGACGATCCAGGTGACCGCCACCCGCACGCCGGAGGACGTCGAGACCGTCCCGGCCTCCGTCACCGTGATCTCCGGCGACGACCTCACCGCCCGCGGGGCCCTTGACCTCCCATCGGCGCTGGCCCTGGCGGCCGGCGTCTCGGTCGCCCCCGGGGGCGAGAACGGCCCGGCCGGCTCGGTGCCCGAGATCTGGGGGCTGCGCGAATTCGACGCCTTCCTGCTGGTGGTCGACGGCGTCCCCTGGGGGGGAGCCTTCAATCCCGCCCTGCCCAGCCTCGACCTCACCAACGTGGACCGCATCGAGATCCTCCGCGGCGCGGCGCCGGTGCTGTTCGGCGCCACCTCGTTCGTGGGGGTCATCCAGGTGATCCACCGCCAGGCGGGGGCTGCCGGCGGGGCGGTCAGCGCCTGGGGGGGCAGCTTCAGCAGCGGCGGCGCCGCCGTCGCCGTCCCCCTGCCGCAGTCCGGCGGCTTCCGCCAGTCGCTGACCGTGAACGGCGAGCGCCAGGGGTTCAAGGACGACCGCACCCGCTTCGACCGCGGTCACGTCCTCTACCGCTCCTCCCTCAACGCGGCCGGCGGCACCTTCCGCTTCGACCTCGACGGCTCGATCGTGAACCAGAGGCCGGCGAGCCCGGTCCCCATCGAGGATCCGGACGCGGCCCTGCTCACGCCGCTCGACTCCAACCAGAACCCGAGCAACGCCAAGCTCGACGACGGCCGGCTCCACTTCGTGACCGGCTACGACCGCGGCCTGGCCGGCGGCTCCTGGTCCACCACCCTGGCGCTGACCCACTCCAAGCGCGACTCGATCCGCGGCTTCCTGACCAGCCTCGAGGAGGTCGACCCGAACGCCGAGGGGTTCCATCAGAGCCTGAAGACCGACGACGTCTACTTCGACACCCACCTCGCCTGGCGCCTGGGAACGAGCGCCCACCTGGTGGCCGGCGTCGACTATCTCTACGGCCGGGCCAAGGCCGACTCGCAGACCTTCGACTACTTCATCCCGCTCGACGGCACGCACCCGCCGTCGAGCGCCGACCAGCCGCTCGACCACGGCTTCAACCTGGACGACGAGCGCAACTTCTCCGGCCTCTATCTCCAGACGGAGTGGGACCCCACCTCCCGCTTCCACGTCGTCGCGGGCGCCCGGCTCAACCACACGGTGGAGAAGCGCATGGCGGGCGACCGCGAGCTCAGCTTCCCCGACCCCGGCGACGAGGGGACCGACCAGCGGACGGTGACCCGCGGCAGCGGCTCGATCGGCGTGAGCTGGCTCGCCTGGGGGGACGCCAACAGCGGCTTCTGGCTGTTCGCCGACTACCGCGACACCTTCAAGCCCGCGGCGCTCGACTTCGGCCCTGAGGCCGAGTCGGAGATCCTGAATCCCGAAACGGCCCGCAGCGGCGAGGTCGGCCTCAAGAGCCGGCTCGCCGGCGGCCGGTTCGAGTGGGAGCTCACCGCCTTCCAGATGGATTTCGAGAACCTCGTCGTCCCGCGGGCGACCGAGGAGGGGCTGCCGGAGCTCGTCAACGCCGGCTCCGAGCGCTTCAAGGGGATCGAGCTCGACGTCAAGGGGCGGCTCCGCTCCGACCTCTGGTGGCAGGCGACCTACGCCTGGCACGACGCCAGGTTCCGCGATTTCGAGGAGGAGCTCGACGGCGAGAACACCCGGCTCGACGGCAACCGGCTCCAGCTCTCGGCGAAGGACCAGGCCTCGGCCGGGCTCGTCTACTCGCCGGGCCGCGGGCTCTTCGGCTCGGTGGTGGTCAATTACGTGGGCTCGCGCTTCCTCGACGAGCAGAACGAGATCCTGGCGCCGAGCTACACCACCTGGTCGGCCGGGATCGGCTACCGCTCCGGCCCCTGGGAGCTGCGGCTCGACGGCCAGAACCTCAACGACACCCGCCCGCCGGTATCCCTCAGCGAGCTGGGCGACGGCCAGTACTACATCCTGCCGGCCCTTTTTCAAACCTGCCTGATCAATACACCTCATTCTATACGGCTGAGCTTCCGCGCGTGGGACCTGTCCCCGCAAGCGGTCTTGTGACAACCTATAAGACGTCACCTGTTCCAAAGGAGGTCCACGATGGAGAAGGACTTCGGCTTCGAGCGCCGTCCCATGGTCGACTGGCTGGCTCCGGGGCAGCTCGCGCAGACCGGCATCAAGGCCGTGATCTCGGACGTCTTCGGGTCCTACGCCGACAAGCGGGACGTGATGGCCGCCCTGGATCCCGATCCCAAGCTCGACGATCTTTATGCCAAAGAAGGCGAGCTGTGGTTCGACTTCGTGGCCGACCTCGGGGACGGCTTCGATTCCACCTACACCATGGCCCGCCTGCTGGCGGCGCCGCGGCTCTCCCTGCAGCGCGGCGGCAAGGCCTATGACCTTCCCCGCGGCAAGATGCTGGTGATGGGCGGCGATCAGGTCTACCCCACCTCCAGCTTCGACGAGTATTACAACCGCCTGCTGAAGCCCTACGAGGCCGCCCTCCCCCGCACGCCGGAGAGCGAGACGCCGGCCCTCTACGCCATCCCGGGCAACCACGACTGGTACGACGGCCTGTCGAGCTTCACCCGCATCTTCTGCCAGCAGGGGTGGTTCGGCGGCTGGAAGACCCGGCAGAGCCGCAGCTACTTCGGCGTCAAGCTGCCGCACCGCTGGTGGCTGTGGGGGATCGATATCCAGCTCGAAGGGTTCATCGACAAGCCGCAGCTCGACTACTTCTACCACCTGGCGTTGAACGAGGTGCAGGAGGACGACCGCGTCATCCTCTGCGTCGCGGAGCCGCGCTGGGTCTACGGCGTGACGCGCGGGCCGGAGGCCTTCGGCTCGCTGCGGTTCTTCGAGGACCGCTACATCCACCGGACGAAGAAGGCGCGCCTGGCGGCGAGCCTCACCGGCGACCTCCATCACTACGTGCGCTACCAGACGCCGGACGGCGCCGTGCAACGCATCACCGCCGGCGGCGGCGGCGCCTACCTCTTCGCCACCCACAGCATGCCCGAGGAGCTCGTCCTCGAAGAGGGGTTCAAGGACACCGCCCACACCGTGACCTATGCGAAGAAGACGAGCTTCCCCGACGCGCCGACCTCCAGGCGGCTGACCTTCGGCGCCCTCCTCCTGCCGCTCCGGAGCCGGAAGTTCTGCCTCTTCCTGGCGCTCTTCTACACCCTCTTCAGTTGGGTCCTGCAGAGCGCCAGCAAGACCCGGCTGGACCTCCTCGCCGGCCACACGTCGTTGATGAAGTACCTCCACGATCAGCCCCTCGGGAGCTGGCGGCAGGTGCTGAAGACCGTCTTCCTCCTCATCACCAACGAGCCGACCAGCGTCCTCCTCTGCGTGATCATCGTCGGCGGCTTCTACGGCTTCTGCGGCGCCCGAAGTAAGCTCGCCCGCTTCGTGATCGGGGCCGGCCACGGGGTCGCCCACGTCCTCCTGAACCTGTCGTTGATGTGGCTCTTCGCGGTCGTCAATCTCAGCCTGCTCGACCGTCCTTTCGACTCCTGGCTCCAGACGGCCCTCTTCGTCGTCGAGATGCTGGTGTTCGGCGGCGCCCTCGGCGGGGTTCTGATGGCGGTCTACCTGGTGTTGTTCAGCTTCGTGGGCGGCTTCCACCTCAACGAGGCCTATTCGAGCCAGCGCATCCCCGACTACAAGAACTTCCTCCGCCTCCACCTGGACGCCACGGGCAAGCTGACGATCTACCCGATCGGGGTCCGCAAGGCCGCGAAGTGGAAGCCGCGGCAGAATCCTCCGGAAGGAGAGCCCTGGTTCGACCCGGACGGGCCGGCGCCCCAGCCCGAGCTGATCGAGGACCCGATCGTGGTCTCTTAAGACGCCTCGGCGGCCTCCGCCATTTGCGAGGCCGCCGCTTCCAGGGCGGCGGGCGCCGGCACCTCGTTCATCTTCTCCTTGAGGGCGGCGTACTTGCCGTCGAGCGTCTCGAAGACGCCCGCGATCTGCTCCAGCCGCTGGTCGAGGTCGATCGTCCAGTGCTCGTTGCGCACCGGCTCCAGCTTCAGGCCGCTCAGCCGGTAGGCGAGGGCGTCGAAGCGCAGTGGGATGGTGCTGACGTGGATCTTGGCCGAGAGGATCTCCGCCCCCTCCTCCAGATAGCGGAAGAGCTCGTTGAGCACGGCGCCCGCCAGGGTCACCCGGGCCTCCCGGGTGGCCAGGCGGACGCTGCCCGTCTCGGGCTCCACCATCACGTCCGGCTCTTCGAGCAGCGCGCGCAGGAAGCGGCACCCCAGCACCGACTGCCCGGGCTCCTTGGGGATCACGATGTCGCTCATCTCGTCCGCCTCCGGCGCCGCGTCGAGCCAGGGGGCCTTGAAGTCCCCCTCGACGCCCGCCTGCCGAAGCAGGGTGATCACCGTGCCCAGATAGGTTTTGGCGGTGCTGGCCACGTAGAGGATGGCGCCGTCGATGCAGCACTCGATGATCTTCGTCCGCGGCGCCTGCCGCATCGCCGACTCCGCCTCGGCCAGCTCGCGCAGGCGCTTGCGCGTCTTGGGGCCCACGAACGTCTTGCCGGTCGCCTCCATCTCGACCTTGACCAGCTCCCGCAACCGCTCCTTGACCGCGGTCGCGTCCGGCCGGATGCGGTCGATCCGCATGCGGAAGGCGTAGCGCCCCTGGGCGACCTCCCAGGGCGCGTCGAGCTCGAAGGGGACGAACCCCATCCGTTCGCGCACCTCCGAGCCGGGCTCGATCTCCCAGAAACGGGCGCGCTCGAAATCCGGCCCCTCGGCGGGCACGGCGACGTTGAACCGGGTGACGGCGACAGTGCTGCCCAAAAGTCCCATCGTTGAAAAACCTCCTGCGGATGTCCGGCGGACGGAAGGGGACGAGGAGGGGATCTTAGCCGATGGGAGGGGGGATTGGAGCGATGGCGGGAGCGCCGGCGGCTTCCCGGTGCTCGTCCCCCTTGGCGGGCTCGGGCTTCGTCTCCTGCTTGGCGGGCTCCTGCTTGGCGGCAGCCTCCGGAGCGGGCGCCTCGATCTCCTCTTCGGCCTCGGGGGCGGGCTGCTCGGAGACCGTGGCGCCATCCTCGGCCGGCCCGGCCTCCTCCTCGTCCTCGCCGTCGGACGCGGGGATGGGATCCGCGACGACCGTTGGCTCCACGACCTCCTCCCCGGGCTGCAGGATCTGGACCTTCGCGGGGGCAGTACCCTCGTCCCCGGAATGGGTCTCCGGCGTCTTGCCGAGATCGGCGACGAAGACGTGGCCGATGTCCGCGTCGACGTAGAGGTCCTGCACCGTCTCGTCCGCCGCGGCCAGCTCCGCGGGCGGAGCGGTCTTGCGGATATAGGGAACGTTCGCCTGCCATTCGCCCCGCATCTCGCTGGTCGCGATCAGCGCGTTCAGATAGGAGGCGAGGTCGGCGGACGCCTGGGCGATCTGCTCGGCCTCGGCGCGGAAGCGCTCGAGCTCGGCCGCGGTGACCGCGTCCCGCCGCCGCTGGGCCTCGTCGCGCAGCCGCCGCAGGCGCTCGGCGAACCGGCGCTCGGACGCCTGGAGGCGCGCGAGCTGCTGCCGCTCGGCCTCTTTCAGGGCGCCCCCCTGCTTCTGGCGGAGCCCTTCGCGGCCGAAGTAAAAGCGCAGGTTCCGGTAGGCGACGGAGGCGATCCGGAGCTGCTCGGCGATCTGCTCGTTCTTCGCACCGGTCCGGGCCCAGGCCACCCGCAGCTCGCCGAGATCGGAGCTCCCCTGGTCGACCAGCAGGAAGAATTCGTCCCCTGGCTGGCCGAGAGCGCCCTCGATCCGGCCCACGCGCGTCCGCATCGCCTGGAGAGCGCTCCAGAACGGGGCATATCTCGGATCGCGGGCCAGCTTGGGGTCCTGTACCGCCTGGGCCGCGCCGGCCAGCGCCGCGTCCACCGTCTGCACGAGCTGCCCTGCGGTGACCAGAGGCAGATCGGCCCGCCCCGCCTGGGGAATGGCGAGAAAGAGGAACAGAAGGGCGGCGATGCGGTACGTCCTCATACAACGTGCTCCTGCCTGCGGGCGCAGAGGTGGCTCAGGATGCGTGCTCCTACCCAATCATACGCGGGCCGGGGTAGGAGCGTCCAAGAATGCGGGATGAAATCTGGCTGGAAAGGGGGGAAGATCTCAGCTCCTGGGGCGGTAACAATCAAGGCGGTGCCGCTGCGGGATCAGCGGCACCGCCTTCAACCCCAAAAAAGGAGAAAGACCATGGCTGCGCATGATACTCGGTCTGGGCCCCCATGGCAAGGGGGTGAGACCTCAATCCGCCAGCACCCCCTCCACCAGCCGGCGCCGGGGGCTGCGGAGGCGCTTCTGGCGGGACCTCCGCTCGAAGAGGCGGATCTGCAACAGCTCGCGGTCGGCGTGGTCGATCGTCCGCTCCAGGGTCTCGGTGCCGTGGCGGGTGGCCCAGCCGAGGGAGAAGGAGGGGATGTCCTGCTCGGCCGCGGTCAGGCGCAGCCGCTGCCCCACCTCGGCCACATAGTGCGCCGAGGCCCCGAGCAGCAGCAACAGGAACTCGTCGCCTCCCATCCGCACCACCGCGTCCTCGGCACGGGCGTTCAGTTGGAGGAAGCGGCTCACCTTGATCAGCACCTCGTCCCCCGCCTGATGGCCGAAGTCGTCGTTGAATTCCTTGAAGTTGTCGACGTCGACGACGATCGTCCCCCAGGTCTCGAAAGAGCTCAGCCGCCTCTGGACCTCCCCCAGAAAGCGCCGGTTGTAACAGCCGGTCAGGGGATCGCGCAGGCTCGCCTCGTGGAACCGGCTCTCGAGCTGCTTGCGCCCCGAGATGTCGATCAGGATGCCGTGGTAGAGCAACTGGCCGGTCTCGGCGTCGCGCATCACGTGGCAACTGTCGAGCACCGTCCGCTCCTCGCCGTCCGGCCGCCGGAGGGTGATCTCGATCTCCCGCACCTCCCCCTGGCGGGCCAGCAGCTCCATCTCCTGGACGCGCTGGGCGGGATCGGCGAAGAGATCCTGAGCCCGGTGGTGCCGCAGCTCCTCCAGCGACGAGACGCCGAGGATCTCCAGGCACGCGGGGTTGGCGTCGAGGATCTCCCCTGCCTCGTTTGTAATATAGACACCCTCCCGCAGATTCTCGATGAACATTCGGAGGGTTTCAGGGTCCTGCAAGCTCTGAAAGCGGCCTTGGGGCATGTTGGTTCTCCCGGCGAGGTACGGCTCGCCCAAGTCGCACTACGACTAAGAGGCAAGATCGGGGCCAGGTGTGCCGCAGAGTGACCCGAGACGTCCGGGCTTCAGCGAAGATACCAAAACGGAAGGATATTCGCAATCATGCATTATTCGGGGCCGGCCTACAGATACCGCTCCCGCAGGATCGCCAGGTGGTGCGCGGCGTGTCCGGCCGTGATGTAGGCCAGGGCCCGCACGGTGACCGGATTGTCGCTGGCGATGCCGCTCCGCATCCAGGCTTCCGCCGGCAGATGGCGGAAGAAGGTCAGGGTGGCCAGGCGGACCGCCCGGAATTCCTCCACGTGGCCGGCCCAGGAGACCTCGTCGGCCCGGGCGCCGGCGGCGCTGATCTCCTGTTCGAAGCCCGCCAGCGGGCCCTCGAAGCCGCGGCCGAACCAGAAGGCGCGGAACACGAACACCCGCTCGGTGTCGCTGACGTGGTTGAGCGCCTGCCGGATGCTCCACTTGTCCGGCGCGTAGCGGTGGAGCGACCGCTCCTCGGTGACGCCGCCCACGAGCGCGAGCGTCTCGTCGAGTTGGTCCTCCAGCGTCCCGAGGACGTCCTCGCTCTGGACCCGGTCGATGTACCGGGAGTAATACGGTGCGGCCTCCTGGGGCTCCGGACGTCCTCGCATGAGGGTCTCCCTCCTGATCGTCGTGTGAAGACAGGCTGAAACGAGCCCCTAGTCTACCGTTTCCCGGCGACGCGTGTCTTCTGCTGGAGGAGCTCGTATTCGCTCCGCACGCGAGCCCCAGGCTTTGTTTTTTTATCAGCGCACCAGCAATCAGTATTGAAAGTCAGGTTTTAGAGTAGAATTGGATCTGTGCGATCCCGAGCACCACGAGAGCGACGCTGCATAGCGCTATCGCTATCCGTTTCGATCACCTTTTTCCTGATCATCGCGCTGCCCGCCTCCGCGGTGGAGACGTGGCTGCCCGGACCGGATATGTCGGTCGGCCGCGGTTATTTCGCGCTGGTTCCTCTGCCCTC
>QHVW01000510.1 GCA_003223675.1 Acidobacteriota bacterium | reverse complement strand
GTTCCAGGGGGCTCTCGGTTACTTCGGCGCTCTTTGGGGTCTCCGGAGCTTGATCGTGCCCAAAAGTGCTCCAACCTTCCCTACAATCGTTGATTATGTTATTCTGACGATCTTCTGCGTCCTCTTCCTTGCGTTATACTTTAAGACTATTTGGAGGAAAAACTAAAATGAATCTGGTACAAGAATCTTCAATGAAGGTGGGGCAGACCTTATCATTGGGCAGAGTTGGTCCTGGAGAGTGGGCGCCCTTGAGCGGTGTCACTTTGTCGATCTTCAGGGATAAGGAAGGATTTCATTTGCAGGAAGCTATTCATTATGAAGATCTGGTGGGGCAGCCTCGGTCGTCATCAAAGGAGCAGGTGAGGCAAGAAGTTTCTTTTCAAGTTGGTACAGCGGGTGGCGTTGCTTTTTTTATCAGGATCGAAGCGTCTATCAACGACCTTCTACAAAAAAACTCATTTTTGGAAGGTGTCAGTAAAAATCTGGGGAAAGTGATATTGATAATCAATTTGCGCTTGGTGAACAAGGTCCTGAATTGCGGGAGCAGGAGATGCTCGCGGGCTCAAACAAGTGGTGGAAGAGAAGTCTGCACCATGTGGGTCTGCCAGTAAGGGAGGAGTGCCGCCTGATCCTCATGTGTATGCACTGCTCTCGTCGCGTTACTGACGTCCCGAGGTGAGTTGACGGCATCAGTTGCCCATCTGCGCCGACTACACGAAGGCAGAGCCGCTGGCTAACAGGTTGAGGCGGGCTTCCTCGGCTTCTGAAGGCGTGATCTGTTGCCCTGGCACCCGATCTGCAACGATCGGCGGAGATGGAGAGCGCGACGCCCATCCGTCCGGGGATCGCCTTGGCCCAGGCGCAGCCGCTCGGCCACCGCCAGACGATGGTGGTGTTCAGCGGCCTGCTGCTGGTGATGCTGCTCGCCGCCCTGGACTCCACCATCGTGTCGACGGCCCTGCCGACCATCGTCGGCGATCTCGGCGGGCTGGAGCATCTCGCCTGGGTGGTCACCGGCTATCTGCTGGCGCAGACGATCGTGACGCCGATCTACGGCAAGCTGGGCGATCTCTACGGCCGCAAGATCGTGCTGCAATCGGCGGTCGTGCTGTTCCTGGCGGGCTCGGCGCTGTGCGGCCTGAGCCGGTCGATGATGCAACTGATCGCCTTCCGTGCCTTGCAGGGCTTAGGCGGCGGCGGCCTGATGGTGACCTCGCAGGCGGTGGTCGGCGACATCATCCCGCCGCGCGACCGCGGCCGCTACCAGGGCATCTTCGGCGCGGTGTTCGGCCTCGCCAGCATCGCCGGCCCGCTGCTGGGCGGTTACTTCACGACCCATCTCTCCTGGCGCTGGATCTTCTACATCAACCTGCCGCTCGGCATCCTGGCCCTGGTGGTGCTGGCCGCCACGCTCCCCGCGCGCTCCGAGCGCCGGTCGCACGCCGTCGACTACGCCGGCGCCGCGCTGCTCGCGGTGGTCCTGAGCGCGATCACCATCGTCTCGGACCTCGGAGGCGGCATCTATCCCTGGTCGTCGCCGCTGATCCTCGGGCTGATCGCCGCCGCCGCCGTCGGGCTGGTGGCGTTCGTCTTTGTCGAACAGAGAGCGAAGGAGCCGGTCCTGCCGCCGCGGCTGTTCGCGAACCGGTCCTTTTCGATCACCTCGATCGTGGGGCTGATCGTGGGCTTCGCCATGTTCGGATCGATCACCTATTTCCCGGTCTTTCTCCAGGTGGTGCGAGGGGTGAGCCCGACCGCGTCGGGGATGCAGATGCTGCCGATGATGGGCGGCATGCTGGTGACGTCAATGCTCTCCGGCCAATTGATCAGCCGCACGGGGCGCTACAAGCTCTTTCCCATCTTCGGCACCGGGATCATGACGGCCGGCCTGTTCCTGCTCTCGCGGCTCTCGCTCGACACCGGCGCCTTGCGGACCTCGGCCTACATCCTGCTGTTGGGCGTGGGATTGGGGCTGGTGATGCAGGTGCTGGTCATCGCCGTGCAGAACGCGGTCGACTATCGCGACCTGGGGGTGGCGACCTCGGGCGCCACGCTCTTTCGCCTGATCGGCGGCTCCTTCGGCACGGCGATCCTCGGCGCGATCTTCGCCGCGCGCCTGACGGCGAACCTGGCCCGAGTCATGCCGGCCGGCGTCGGGCAACTGTCCGGCGCCGGACGCATGAGCACCGAGGCCCTCGCCAACCTGCCGCCCGCGGTGCGCGCGGCGTACGGCCTGGCGTTCACCGACTCGCTCAACACCGTCTTCCTGGTCGCCGCCGTCGTGTGCGCGGCCGGCTTCGCCTTCGCCTGGCTGCTCCCGGAGCGCCCGCTCCGGACCACCGTCGCCGCCACTGCCGGCAACGCGGGCATCGAGGCGGGCGAGGCCTTCGCCCGTCCCGCCAGCCAGGAGAGAGCCGAAAGGCAGCTCTACGCCACGCTGGCGTCCCTCTCCGACCGCGCGGTCCAGCGCCGGCACATCGAGAGCATCGTGGTCCGCGCCGGGGAGACGCTGACGCCGCTGGCGGCCTGGCTCCTCACCCGGATCGAGCGCGATCCGGAGCGCGATCCGCGCGCGATCGGCCGCGAGCGGGGCATCACCCCGGACCGCGTGAATCTCGCTTTGGAAGAGCTGCGGCGGCGGGGTCTGATCGAATCGCGGCCGGAGATCGCCTTGACCCCGGCCGGCTGCGACGTGCTCGACCGGCTCGTCGCGGCCCGTCGCGCCCATCTCTCCGAG
>QHVW01000509.1 GCA_003223675.1 Acidobacteriota bacterium | reverse complement strand
CCTGAATGGACAGATCTGATCCAAGCCCTGCTCCTGTAGGCCGACCACGGGCCACCAGCCCCTGGATCTCTCAGCAGATCGCGAGATCGTCCTGCGGCTTCCGTAGAGATCACGAGCTGTGGCTGGACAGCCACTTCCCCGCGAAGCCGGCGAGAAGCACCAGCACCAGGCCGCAGAAGAGCATGAAGCCGAGGATCAGCGCCCGCCCCTGGCGGTCCCGGCCGGCGGCGAGCGCGGCGACTCCGGCCACGACCTGTCCCAGGTAGATCAGCGGCAGCAGCGCCGCCGCTCCGCAGGAGACCTTGCCCGCTCCCAGACGCTGGAACAGGGTCGCCAGGACCCAGGCGAGCAGGAAGTCGAGGAGAGCGATGCCGACCGCCAGCGGCCAGGCGGGTCCCTCGGTCGGCCGGAGCCGCCCCTGGAAGACCGCGATCGCCTCCTCCGCCTCCGCCGGAGAGTGGCCCGCCTTCACCATCTGGGCGCGGAGGGCATCCACGGAATACCGAGGCGCGTTCTCCTTGAGGTAGGCCAGGAGGGCCTTCAGGTCCTTCTCGTGCATGCCACCGGGACTGTAAACCAGGAGCTGCGAATCCTGAAGGAGACCCGGTCCTGTAGGATGGCCAGGTCATGGGCTCCTCCTGGTCTCCCCTCCTCGACGGGGATCTCGCGGCCGAGGCGCTGGCGGCCGTGGAGGCCGTCGCCGGCGCCCTGCCGCGCGCTCCCATCGAGCCGCCCGCGGGCATCTCCCCGGAAGGGGCGATCGCCTGGCGCTCCAGCCTCGCCGCGGGGCGGGCGGGCCAGGCGCTGTTCTATGCCTACCTCTCGCTCCACCGGCCCGCCGACGGCACCCTCGCGGACCTCGGCATCGAGCTGCTGGATCGGGCGACCGAGGGAACGGCGGCGGCCCCCATGAGCGAGAGCCTCCTCAGCGGATTCCCGGGGATCGCCTGGACCACGGAGCACCTCCAGGGGCGGATCTTCGAGTCCGACGCGGATCCCAACCTGGAGATCGACGAGACGGTCCTCACCCTCCTCTCCCGATCTCCATGGCCCGGCGAGTATGACCTGATCAACGGTCTGGTGGGGCTCGGCATCTATGCCCTGGAGCGGCTGCCCCGGCCGACCGCCGTCCAGTGCCTGGAGCGGATCGTCGGCGAGCTCGACCGGTCCGCCGAACATGGACCGGAAGGGGCGGCCTGGCTCACTCCCCCCGGCCGGCTCGCACCGTTCAAGCTCGTGGCCTATCCCGAAGGCCTCTACGACCTCGGGGCCTCGCACGGGATCGCGGGGGTGATCGCCCTGCTCGCCGCGGCCTGCCGGGCGGGCGTGCACGCCGGGGTCGCCCGCCGCCTTCTGGATCAGGCCGTCTCCTGGCTGCTGGCGAGAGAGCTGGACGGCGGCCGGGGGCTCCGCTTTCCGCATTTCTTCTACCCCGGTATCGAGCCCGGGCCCTCGCGTCTCGCCTGGTGCTATGGCGATCTGGGAGTTGCCGCCACCCTCCTCTTCGCGGCGCGGGCCGTGAACGAGCCCTCCTGGGAACGCCGGGCGCTCGCGGTGGCTCTCGCCGCGGCGTCACGGCGCCGGCGGAGTGGCTCACCTGTTCAACCGGATGTCCCAGGCGACCGGCGAGGAGCGGCTCGCCGCGGCCGCCCGCTCCTGGTACGCGGCCGCGCTCGCCTTCCGCCAGCCGGGTCTGGGCGTCGGAGGCTTCCGCTCCTGGGCCGCCGACCTGAGTGGAGCTTTCGGCTGGAGGAACGATCCCGGCTTCCTCGAAGGAGCCGCCGGAGTCGGATTGGCTCTGCTGGCCGCCGTCTCTCCCGTCGATCCCGCATGGGACCGTCTCCTGCTGGCCGCCACGCCGCCGGGAGACCTATAATCCACCAAGGAGGTGACCCACCATGAAGAAGCGTGACAAGAAGCTCGAGCTTCACCGTGAGACCGTGCACCGGCTGAGCCATCGGGAGATGGACGCCGCCCGCCTCGCGCAGGCGCGCGGCGGGGCTGTGGCCGCGGCCGCCGAGACCGGCGTCTGGACGAGCTGCATCCAGCCGAACTGCTGCGGCGACACCATCACTCAGGGAACGGCGTAGATCCTTGCCCGGGAGCGGCCCGCGGGCCGCTCCCTCTCCTCGCCCTAGCCTAGCCTCCTCTCCTCCTCAGAAACAGGCCCCGCGTCCTCGCGACGAAG
>QHVW01000508.1 GCA_003223675.1 Acidobacteriota bacterium | reverse complement strand
AAATCGCGCTTGACTTGCAGGGGTCCATCCCCGGCCGTGGCCAGGGAATTGCGAAAGCAAAAATGCTGATGTAGCATCAGCCCTCGCCAGAGTCTCCGCTGCCGCCATCCCGAAAGCCCAGGTGCTCCGTTGGGCTCGAAGCCTGATGATGTGATCTCGTCGCGTCGAAGGAGTGGATCCAATGGTGTCACAGCATGGCCGCTCTCTCCGCGGGCTGTTTTTCCTGACCCTGGCCGTCCTCATCGTCCTCCCGATCCTGAGCGGGGGCGCCCTCTCCGCCCAGGGGCCGTTCCTCCTCTGTGTCCCCAGCAGCACCGTGCTCTGCCTGGACGACGTGCCGGGGACCACCGGTTCCAGGTGACGGCGACCTACCCGGACAACCCCGAGGTGTTGGTCAAGGTCCTCAACGGCTGCGCGGTCAACGATCGCTACTGGGTCTACATCTCCGCCGGCACCAACGTGGGCTTCGACGTGTCGGTGTTCGACACCGATCTCTTCGCCACGAAGATCTACACCAACCCCGACCTCACGCCGGCGCTCCCGATCCAGGACGCCAGCGCCCTGGCGGGCTGTGAGGTCTGCGTCAGAGATTCCGATTGCCCCACGGGCCAGATCTGCTGCGGGAAAACCGGTGGCAACGTCTGCACGCTCCCGAACCCGAACGGGAGCTGCCCGCTGCTTCCATAGGGTCCTCCTCCTCTCGGGTGGCCCTCGCCTCCCGCCCGGAGAGACGGGGTTGTGTCTCGACGGGCGGGGTGTCCTCGGACGAGGCCGCCGGGCGCTCCCCCTTGGGATAGAATCCAGGCCTAACCTAGGGGAGGGCGCGCTCATGGCCACGCCGGTATCAACCCTTACAGAGCTTTTCCTGAAGGCGGCGAGCTACAACAAGCCGGACTGCCTTCTGTCCAAGGTGGGTGGCACCTATCAGCCGATCTCCACGGCGGAGCTGGTGGACCGTGTCCGCCGGCTGTCGAAGGCCCTGCGCGATCTGGGGGTCGAGAAGGGGGATCGGGTGGCCCTGATGTCCGAGAACGGGCCGCACTGGCCCACGATCGACTTCGCGACCCTCTGCGCGGGCGCCGTGCTGGTGCCGATCTACCCCACGCTGCTCCCCGACCAGTCGACCTACATCGCGCGGAACTGCGGCGCCAAGGTGGTGGTGGCCGAGACCACGGCCCATCTGAACGGGCTCTTCTCCGAGGAGCTGCCGGACGTCAAACAGTTCGTGCTGATCAAAGGGGAATCGAGCGATCCGCGGGTGATCACCCTCGACAAGCTGATCGAGAAGGGGGCCGGCGTCGACGTGGCGGATTTCGAGGCCCGCGCGCGGTCGATCCAGCCGGACGATCTCGCGACGTTCATCTATACCAGCGGCACCACGGGCACGCCCAAGGGGGTGATGCTCACCCACCGGAACGTCGCTTCGAACGTCAGCTCCGGCCTTTCGGTGCTCCATATCGAGCGCAAGTACATGGCCCTCTCCTTCCTGCCGCTGTCGCACTCCTTCGAGCGCACGGTCGACTATTGCTACTTCCTGGAGGGGTGCTCGATCGCCTACGCGGAGTCGGTGGCGGCGGTGGCGACGAACATGGTGGAGGTGAAGCCGCACGTCTTCGTCTCCGTGCCGCGCGTCTATGAGAAGGTCTACAGCCGGGTGCAGGAGGGGGTGGCGGCGGGCTCGCCGATCAAGCAGAAGCTCTTCGCCTGGGCGGTGGGGCTCGGCCGCTTGGCGCTCCCCTACCGGCTGAAGCACCAGAGCCCGCCGGGATTCCTCGGCCTGCAGCTCGCCCTCGCCGACAAGCTGGTCTTCTCGAAGATCAAGGCGCGGCTGGGCGGGCGCTTCGAGCTCGCCATCTCGGGCGGCGCGCCGCTCGGGCGCGACATCGCCGAGTTCTTCTGGGGCGCGGGCATTCCGATCTACGAGGGGTACGGCCTCTCCGAGACGTCGCCCGTGATCTCGGTCAACACCCGCGAGAACGTGAAGATGGGCACGGTGGGCCAGCCGATCCCGGGCGTCGAAGTCAGGATCGCCGAGGACGGCGAGATCCTCTGCAAAGGCCCCAACATCATGAAGGGCTACTGGCACATGGAGAAGGAGACAGCGGAGACGATCGACACCGAGGGGTGGTTCCACACCGGCGACATCGGCGAGATCGACCCGGAGGGGTTCCTGCGCATCACCGACCGCAAGAAGGAGCTGATCATCAATGCCTACGGCAAGAACGTGGCGCCGGCGCCGATCGAGAACTCCCTCAAGGGAAGCCGCTTCATCGGCCAGGCGGTGGTGATCGGCGATCGCCGGAAGTTCCTCTCGGCGCTGCTGGTGCCGGACTTCGAGGCGCTGAAGCCCTGGGCGGAGAAACAGGGGGTCCACGCCGCGGACAACGAGCAGCTCGTGGCCGACCGCCAGGTGCGGGAGCTGATCGCCCACGAGGTGGCGGCGGTCAACGCCCACCTCGCCGGCTTCGAGAAGATCGTGGCATGGGAGCTGCTGCCGAATGAGTTCACCCTGGAGACGGGGGAGATCACGCCGACGCTGAAAGTGAAGCGCCGGGTGATCAATCAGAAATACGGCTCGATCATCGACCGCCTCTATGCCGAGGCGGACAAGGTTGGGGGGTAGCGCGTGGGATCCATTTTCCATCTCGAGGTCGGCACCGACCGCCTGGCGACGCTCACGTTCGATTCGCCGGACCGCAAGGTCAACGTCTTCACCCGGGCCGCGTTCCAGGAGCTGGAGCGGCTCGTCGACGAGCTGGCGGGGCGCAAGGACATCGGCTGCCTGATCCTGCTCTCGGGCAAGCCGGGGAATTTCATCGCCGGCGCGGACGTGGAGGAGATCGCCCGCGTGACCGATCCGGTGGAGGCCGAGGCGGGCTCGCGCGTGGGACACCGGCTGTTCTCGGCCTGGGAGGGGCTCCCCTTCCCCACCGTGGCCGCCATCCGCGGCGTCTGTCTGGGCGGAGGGCTGGAGATCTCGCTCGCCTCGACCTACCGGGTGGCGAGCGACCGGCCGGACACCAAGATGGGCCTCCCCGAGGTG
>QHVW01000507.1:5040-6673 GCA_003223675.1 Acidobacteriota bacterium | reverse complement strand
GTAAGTCGCCTAATGCCACGCCGCATCTGGACGGCTGGATCTTGAAATCACTACGCGGTAGCGCATACTACGGAATCCTTACGAAGGGTAAGATTGTCTCTCTTCTCTTGGCTCATGGGTTTCGGATCGAGGACGCCTGGACACACCGCGAGTCGGCATATGCAATAGGGTCAGTTTGATTATCTGGCTTTCAAGACCGCGTTGCTCTGAGTTGCGAACTAAAACAACTAGCATAGGAATAAGAGGGCAAAGCAATGGATACGCTCGTAGGCCTTTTCCCTCCGACGATGGGTTACGACTTCGAGAAGTTGAATCAGGGTATATATGAATCAGGACCCGAAAAAACGGCGCACGCCGGTATGGCCCTTGGAGCCCTTCGGAATGTCCGCGGCGTGTTGACTCGCTTACATGAAGCGCTCACCAAGAGAGGGCATGAACTTGATCCCTATTCTGGCATCGGCTATCTCTACGAAGAGGTAAGATATCCCATAGAAAAGCTGGAAGCATTTCTGGAAACGAAGCACGCGAACGGAATCGTCCCCATCGATGAGGAGGCGGCGTCGATTTTCGCCTTCTTTATCAGAGCGAAGTTGGAGGAGTTGCGCGAGATCGCCGGCGAGATCGATGCGGAGTAAGCTCCCATCACAAGGCCCTGGGAAATCAGAGCCTTGTGGTTGACTGAATTAGTGGGCGATTAGGACGTCCTTTTGATGGGTGGCGAGCCCAACCTTTACTTCCAATCTAGCGGGCAACACGCCAAGCCGATACGGTCACCAGAAAAGTACAAAATTTCCCCTATCACCTCATTGGCGCCGCACTTGAGGATGCGCTCCGCTTTCTTTCCGCCCGACGGTACCGCTACCCTGGGCGGCACTTCTACCGCGCGGAACAGGTGAGGTATTCCTTAGACCAGTTGGCAGCATTCCTGGAGGCGAAGCACGCGAACAAAATCACGCCCATTGATAAGGAGGCAGCGTCGATTTTCGTCTTCTTTCTCAGAGCGAAGCTGGAGGAGTTGCGCGAGATCGCCCAGGGAACCGATTCGAAATAGGCTTCAGCTAAGGGTGATCGTCGCCTTGACGCCCGCTTGGCAGCCATTACCCTCTGTCTCTCATGCCCCGAAACCAAATCCGCCGAGGAAGCCCTGCCTCCCGCAGCCATCGAGCGCAAGATCTACCTCTTGCGGCGGCAGAAGGTCATGCTCGACAGCGACCTCGCGGCGCTCTACGGCGTCGAGACCTTCAACCTCAACAAGGCCGTAAAACGCAACCTGGATCGCTTCCCCTCCGACTTCATGTTTCAGCTTACCCCGGCCGAAGCTCGGGCCTTGAGATTCCAAATTGGAATCTCAAGTGAAGGCGTCCATGGCGGGCGCCGTTACCTGCCCTACGTCTTCACCCAAGAGGGCGTAGCCATGCTTTCCTCGGTGCTCCGAAGCCCGCGGGCGGTCACGGTCAATATCGCTATCATGAGGGCCTTTGTCCGCCTCCGGGAGATCCTGGCGACAAACCGCCAGCTCGCGGCAAAGGTCGAAGAGATGGAGCGGCGTTACGACGCCCACTTCAAAGCCATTTTCGACGTGATCCAGGCCCTCATGGCCCCGCCGAAGGAATCAGACCGCGGCGAGATGGGC
>QHVW01000507.1:0-4870 GCA_003223675.1 Acidobacteriota bacterium | reverse complement strand
GTTCGAGGTGAACTTCGCAAGCAATTCGCGCTTTTCCTCGGGTGTGCCCGATTGATATAGCGAATACGCGGAATCCAGGCGTTCGAGGAAATCGGCAAGCTTCTCCGCGCCAGTGCTTCCCGCATCAAGATTCGAGAGCTGCTCCTCAAGGGTCCTTTTCTCCGCCAGGAGGGCGGATTGGCGCTCCTCGAAGAGATCGCGATCCAGGAGCCCGTCTATGAGCGCATCGGTGAGACGCGCCCGCCTCCCGGCGATCTGGCTTAGCTTCAGCTCAAGCGCCTTGCGGCGCGTTGCCGCCTCGTCCTGCCAGTTTGCCTTCATGCCCTCGATTTTCTCGCGGAGGTAGGCCCGCTCCTCGGGGTCGAGCTGGCAGGCGAAAAAGAGCGGGCTCACCCGCCCTTCGGCGGCGTCCTCCCTCACGTTCGTTGTGGGGCAGGTCGGCGTATGGCAGCGATAGTACGTGTGGCCCTTCTGCATCTCGCCGATCAGGGAGTAGCCGCAGCTCTTGCAGCGCACCGTGCGCCGGAAGAGGAATTCGTGCCTCGCGGGCCGGGCGGAGAGCTTGCCGTCCAGGACCCCTTGCACCCGATCGAAGAGCGACTTTTTGATGAGGGGATCGTGAGCGCCCTCGTAGGTTTCCTTGCGGCGCTTCACGCGGATGAGCCCTATGTAGAAGGGATTGCGGAGCATGGTCGAGAGGCCGTTGATCGAAACTTTCCCGCCCCGGCGGTTTGTGAGCCCCATCCGGCGAAGCTCCGCTTGAAGCGTGTGCAGGTTGTACCGGCCGGTCGCGTACAGCTCGAAGGCCCGGCGCACCAAGGGACCCTTTACCGGATCGATGGCCTTGGGCTTCCCGGCCCCGCAGTCCAAGTAGCCCACGGGAGCAGGCAAGGGCAAGATGCCCTGTTTCAAGCGGCCGTTGATGCCCTTCAAGGCTTCCTCGCGGAGGTTCCGGATGTAGTCGGCGGCGACGACGGCCTGGAGGTCGGCGGAGAGCCGGCCGCCGCGATTCGTGAGGTCGAGCTGCTCGTTTGCGAAATAGAGCTCTATGAGGCCCCGGTCCACGAGTTCCGTAAGGTCCACCCAATCGCGGCCGTTTCGGACACCCCGGTCGATCTTGTGGATCACGACCCCAGAGGCGCTCCGCTTCCGTAGGAGCCGGAGCATCTCGTTCCAGACCGGCCGGCCGGTTTTGGCCGCCGTCTCGCGCTCCTCAAACCAGCGCGAGATCGTGATGCCGCGCTGCACGGCGAAGCGTTCAATCGCCGCGCGCTGCTCCTGAAGGGAGACGCCGCGCACGCCCTGCCGGGCCGTCGAGACCCGGATGTAGCCGTAATACGTTTTGTTCATGAGTTTTCGGTTTGCTTTGGGGAATCGACCTTTCCGGTCATGCTAGGACGGGAAGGCCGATTCGTCAAAGCAAGGAATTCGGCATATGCGGTGGGATCGTTCGCGATCCGCTCGTACATACGCAGGATCAAAGCCGCATAGCCCGCGTACCAGGCATCGAGGGAGGCGTATTCGGCATCGCTCCGGCCGGGGAATAGCTGCTTCAAGCGCGCGAGGTCAGGCGCGGGTGTGTCTGACATGCGAAGGAGCGTACTTCCCGTGTGCGGTCCGCAAAAGGCGCCGCCCGTCGCGTGCTTCGCTTTCTCTTCGGGAGTAGAGCCCTTACTGCACCGGATATAAAACCGATTTCTTAGCCAAGGCGGCAACTTTTGCCGTCTTTTTTCTCGTCGTGGAGGCGATAGCGTGAGAGCCGCCATGAGGAATATTTTCGTGACGCTCCGCTTTTCAATGTCCCTCCCCGACATCCGCGCGGGTCCCGCCGCGCGTCTTTGTAAGCATGAGCGCATCACTAACCAACACTCTCTTCTATGTCACACACTCCTACCGACCCGACCCGCATCTTCGCCCTGGACCCCACGACCAAAGGCTTTGGCTACGCCGTCTTCGAGACCCCGTTTCATCTCGTCGATTGGGGCCTCGCTCATGTCTCCGGCGAGAAGGAATCCGGCGCCATTGCCCGCTTCGAAGAACTCCTCGATCAGTTCCGGCCGGATATCGTGATCCTCGAAGACCCTGCGGCTCCCGGCTCGCGCCGCCGTCCGCGAGTGCAGAAGCTCTTAGAGCGGCTTCGAGACAGCGCCCGCGAGCGCGGCGTCGCGGTGCACCTCATCCCGCGGCTTGCGGTCATCGAGTGCTTCTCCTCGCCGGAGAAGCGCGCCACGAAGTTTTCGATCACGGAGAACCTCGCCGAAACCTTCCCGGAACTCGCGCCGAAAATGCCGAAGCGCCGCAAGACCTGGCAGAGCGAGGATGAGCGCATCGCGACCTTCGACGCCCTGGCTTTGGCGGTGACCTACGCGATGAAGTAGGGCCGCGCCGCAAGAGTCAGAGTAACGAAAGGCGGCTCCCAGAGCCGCCTTTTGCGTTTCATCTCCCGCCCGTACCCTGATCGCAGAATCTCGAAAACCGGAAAAGGAGAATGCGATGCAAAAAGGTTTCGTACCGTTTGCGGAGGTGAAGCGCGCGGTATCACTCGAAGCCATCCTGGAGCGCTATGAGTTTCTCGCGAGCTTGACTCGCAAGGGAATGAACCTCGCGGGACCCTGCCCTTTCTGCAAGGGCTCATCCGGGCGACAGTTCCAGGTGAACCTCGTGAAGAACGCCTGGTATTGCTTCGGGTGCAAGGCTGGTGGCAACATCCTGGATCTCGTCGCAAAGAAGGAAGAGGTGAGCATACGGACGGCGGCCCTGAAGCTCGATTCCTGGTTTGAGCTTGGACTCGTGGCAAAGGAGAAGCCCCAAGCCGAGGCGCCCGCCTCTCCGGTCGAGACACGAGCCGCTTCGCCCGAAGCCCCGCCGGCAGCGAAAGAGGTTCCGCCCACCTCAAACCCGCCCCTCGCCTTCACCTTGAAGACCCTCGATACTGCACGAAGGGACTCTTGAAGGGGCGGCTTGCGATCCCGATCCACAGCGCCGAGGGAGATCTCTTGGCCTACGCCGGCCTCGCGGTCGAGGAGGATGCCTCACCCCGCTACCTCTTCCCGCCGAAGTTCTACGCGCCCCTCGAAGTCATGAATCTCCACCGGCTTCCGGAGTTCGCGGAAGAAGGCGGCCCGCTCTACCTCGTCGCCGAGATCGAAGGCGTGCTCCGGCTCGCCGAGGCCGGGATCGTCGCGGCGCTCGCTCTCTTTGACGGCTCCCTCTCTCTGGCTCAGGAGGAGGCGGTCATGGGTGCGCTCCCGCTTTTCGAGCGGCTCGTTCTCGTGGGCGAAGGCTTCGAGGACCGCACCGTGGCCCGACTCGCGAAGCACGCCTCCCTCACGTGGTCTCCGGGCCTACCTGAAGGGCTTCTCTCAGGGGAGCCGCTTACCGAAGCACTTGAGGAGGACTTCTGATGCACCGGAAAGCCACGGTGACCTCGTATTTCGATGCGAGAGTGACCGTCCCGATGATCCGCCTCCGGGGCCATTGGCTCAAGCGCGCCGGTTTCCGCGAAGGCGATGCCTTGCGGATCGAAGTCCAGGATGGGCGCTTGGTCCTCACGCGGCCCGAGGTTTCCACACGCATCTCTTTTGGAAAGGAGCACTGATTCCCATAGCCCCGCGGCACGACCAGCGGGGCCTTTTTCTTTCTCGAAGCGCAGCCCTCCGGGCGGAGCTTCCAGGCGGGCAGCTCGGGCGTGTGTCGCTCGCCCGGAAGTCGAACGAGGACCGGCGGTCGAGGGTGGCACGTCCCACCGCTTCAGCTCTTTTCAGGTAGGGAGAAGAGGGGGCAGAGGCGAACGGAGCAGTCTCGACGCGGCGGTCTCGCTTCGGCGTCGGTCGAGAGAGGGCCTCGCTTCAGTCCTCGATCCCGAGATAGGCCCGGAGCGCCCGGCGGATGATCTCCGCCTTGGAGCATCGTTCCCTATCCGCCCGCCGTTCGAGCGCCTCCGCCTCGTCCTCGTGGAGGTAGCTCACCTCCCGGATGAGGCCGCGGCCGGTGAAGGGCTTCCGGGGACTCCGCCGTTTCGTCTCTCTGGTCGGCACGGGGAGAGCATAGCGGAGCGCGGTGCCTAATCTAGCGCTACACTAGACATAGAGCGGCGTTAAGGCGTAAACTCTTTGCCACAGAGGAGGAGCGGCCGTCGCTCCTCATGAAAACCAAAGCGGCCCCGACAGAGGAGTGCACCTCATGCCGGAGCCTAGCCAAGCATGAAGGAGTAAGCTCCATGCCTGACCGCGACGAGTCTACCGCAGCAGCTCCCATCCCCCGTATCGACCCCGCCTCCTGGGAGGAGGGCGAGGGATTCCGCGAAACGCTCCTCCTCCACTTCAGCGACCCCGAGGCGAATATCACCTTGCGCCGCCTCGGGGACCTCTTCTTCAATCTCTCCCTTATGGGCGCCGAGTCCTGGCCCCACCACCCCGAGGGCGAGACGCGCGCCGAACTCCGGGCCGCGCTCGCGGACCTCCGGCACCTGGAGGGCTTTCTCGGGGCGGTCGGCAGGGAGCACGAGGTCTCGTCGCTTTCCTCCGCCGACGAGGCGCTCTCGGAGTTTGCGGGGAGGCAGGCGCTCGAACTGTCCCACATCGCCGACGAGATCGAAGCGGCGCTCGGAGCGGGAGCCTGAGCCATGCCGCGCATCCCTACCCCTCTTACCTGGAAGCGCCGCAAGTTCGCCGTCTTCGAGCCCATGGGGATGATCGACCGGCTCTATGCCGTGGCTGTCTCGGGACTCGTCGCCGGCCCCTTCGCCATCTACACGACCCACACCCACGGGCACCACATGATCCACCTGCCCTCCCAGGCGAAGATCATTACCTTGGAGATGCAGAGCGCCGCGAAGGACGCGGCGGAGCAGTACGCCGCCTGTGACGTG
>QHVW01000506.1 GCA_003223675.1 Acidobacteriota bacterium | reverse complement strand
AGGAATCGGCCACCTCGACCACCAGGAGGGTATCCCCTGGCGTCGGCGTGGCGGTCGAGTAGAGGTCGTCCTGGAGGCGCAGGAGAGTGATGTCCGGCTGCGGCTCCGATTCCTGCTCCCGCATCTCCACAGGGTTCTGAGCGTCCACAATGGCGTAGGGGCTGAGGCGGGCGCTGAAGTTGCGGATGAATCGCCTCACGGAGCCGGCGTGGGCAGGCCCGATAGGCGACATCTCAACGATCTCCCCGCGAATGAGCTCCACCCGGGCATCCGGGGGAAAGACGCCCTCCTCTCCCATCCGGTGGTACTCGTCGATCGTCACGAACCGTTTCTGAATCGGCACCGCCATGAGCCACCTCCCACCTCCATTCTACGCCGTTTAGTGGGCGGAGAGCCTAACCCAATGTGACGTATGGAGGGAATCTGGGACGTATTTATATGTCGAAGATATCGGTTACGGCAAACTGCGTTTCGGGGAATGCTTCCACAGAGACCGACTCACCTCGACGGTACGTACGTACGTCCTGATACCCCTCAGGAGACGGGCGGCGGTGGACGAAGAGGGTGTCGGAATTCAGATCGGCCAGCCAGGATTCGGGGATGCCTGCCGCGGCGTAGAGGGGAATTTTGTCCCTGCGGTCGCGCGCCAGGGAAGAATCCGCGACCTCGATTACCAACAGGACATCCTCATCTGCCGGCGGCTTTGCGGCCAAGCCGCCGCGCGGCCGGATCAGTACCAGATCCGGTTGCGGGCGGGATTCGTAGCCTTCGATCCGCAAAGGATTCTGCGGGCTCAGCAGCGCTCTCGGGATCAGTCGGCTCAGAAGTGTAATGAGCTGTACGACGCAAGCGATGTGCGGACCACCGATGGGGGGCATCTCAACGATCTCCCCGCGGATGAGCTCCAGCCGCGCATCCGGGGGGAATGCCCCCGACTCCCACGCGCGCTCGAACTCGTCGATCGTCCAGAGCTGCTTCTGTATCGGCACCGCCATGAGCCACCTCCCACCTCCATTCTACGCTCTTTGAGGGAGAAAGAGCCTATCCCAAAATGTCAACGGGAGGGTATTTGTCGCTCCTGGGCGTGCGATACGGACGAGCACGGACCGACATGGACGGGCCACGGACGATCACTCTCCTGTCCCTGTGCGTCCGTGTCAGTCCGTGCTCGTCCGTGCTCTCCGTTTGACAATTCCATGCACGCTATGCATAATCATGCGGTTGAAGTTGCAGTGAGCCGACCATGCCGAACGACCACGAGCACCGTGAAGCCCGCCAGCAGGAGATCCTGGCGATCCTCGACGCCCGGCGCGTGACGAGCCAGACCCAGCTCGTCGAGCTGTTGCGGGAGCGGGGGGTCGTGGCGACGCAGTCGAGCGTGAGCCGCGACCTGCGGGACCTCGGGGTGGGGTGGATCGGCGGCCGCTATGCCCGGCCTGTCGAGCGGGAGGAGAGCGATCCCGGGGTGGCCGAGGTCTCCCAGTTCCTGCGCGGGGTCAAGCCCGCAGGGCCCCATCTCACGGTCGTCTTCACCATGTCTGGCGCGGCGCAGGCCGTGGGGGTCGCCATCGACCGGGCCGGGTGGCCCGAGCTGGTGGGGACCATGGCGGGCGACGACACCGTGTTCGTGGCCACGGCCTCCGCCGGCGACCAGAAGCGCTTCATCCGACGACTCGACCACTTCCTTCAGGAGGGGTAGATCATGCCCGATCCGATCGTGCTCGCCTTTTCCGGCGGGCTGGACACCTCTTTTTCCATCCCCTGGCTGACCGAGACTTGCGGCCGGCCGGTGGTCACCGTGACCGTGGATACAGGCGGCATCGACGCCGCCGTGGCCGT
>QHVW01000338.1:4562-12612 GCA_003223675.1 Acidobacteriota bacterium | reverse complement strand
CCGCAGCGAGACGATCCGCTCCAGGTTGGGATTGAACAGGCCCCCCACGTGCGGCTTGCGGACCGCCTCCTCGGGCCAGCGGGAGTAGTCCCCCACGGCCACCACGCGATCGCCGAGCTCCAGGGCGAACAGGGTCTCCACCAGGCTGGGGGTGAGGGCGATGATCCGCCGGGCGGGCGGCTTCGGAGCGGCGGACGGGCCTCCGCCCTCCCGCCCCCGGCAGGCCGGGAGCAGGAGGAGGAAAAGGGAGAGAATTGTAGGGGCGGCCCTGTGTGGCCGCCCTGATTTCAGGAAACCGATCCGCAAAGGGTTTCCCCCCACCCAGGGCGCCCACATAGGGGCGCCCCTACGGGTCAGGAAACAGGCGTTAAAAGTCAAACGAGACTCCACCGATCAGCGTCCGGCCTGGGGATGGGAAGCCGAGCGCCTGGCTGTACTCCTTGTCGGTCAGGTTCTCCACCCGGGCGTAGGGGGAGAGCCACGCCAGCGCCTTCCAGCGGGCGGCGAGGTCGAAACGCGTATAGCCCGGGTTCACGGCGCGCAGGAAGGTGACGGGATCCACGTCCGCCCGGTCGCCAACATATCGCCCGGCGAGGCTCAGGGTCCAGGGGCCCGGCCGCGCGCTCAGCACGAGGTTGGCGCTCCGTTTGGGACGCCGGAGCAGCTCGAGACCGGTATCGAGGTCCTCGGTGTTGAGCCAGGTGCCGTTCAGGTTGGCGTCCACGATCCCCCGGCGGAAGACCACCTCGGCCTCCACCCCCCGGGCGCGCGCCCGCCCCACGTTGACGTCGCTGAAGGTGGCGAAATCGAACTCGATCAGGTTGCGCAGCCGGTTCTCGAAGCCGGTGAGGAGGAAGCGCCAGCCGCCGGCGGCGTGCTCCAGCCCGAGCTCCCAGCTCTCGCTGTCCTCGGGCTTGAGATCGGGATTGCCGCTGCCCGGGAAGAACAGCTCGCCGAGCGAGGGGGCGCGGAAGGCCTCGCCGTAGCTCGCCCGCAGCAGGGTGCCGGGGGCCAGCGTCACCACCGTCCCCGCGCGCAGGCTGGTCTTGCCGCCGTAGACGTCGTTGTCGTCCCGCCGGATGCCGAGATCGAGCCGGACGGGGCCGCGCCCCCAGCTCCCCTGGCCGAACGCCGCCCAGGTCCGCTGGTGCGCGGCGTCGAGATTGGTGAAGCCGTCCGACGAGGCGGTCACCTCCAGCCGCTCGGTCTCACCGCCGGCGGAGAGGCGCAGGTCCCCGCCGTTCCAGGAGGAATTCCAGGAGCCGACCGCCCGGCCCCGCGTGGCTTTGGACTCCGTGTCGGAGAATTTCGAGAACGGGTCGTCCGGATCACGGAAGGCGTTGTCGAAGTCGGTCCGCGAGGCTTGAGCCTCCACCTGCCAGGGCCCCTGATTGACCTGGAAGGGGACGGCCACCTCGCGCTCCTGCCAGGAGATCTTGCGGTGCGGGGTCACGTCGCCGCCGGAGAAGGGGATGCCGGTGTCCGAGTCGTTGGCCCGCACCAGCACCCCCAGGCTCGTTCCCGTTCCCAGGGACCAGAGGCCGCGCGCCACCCCCTCCTCGCTGTCGAAGTCGTCGTTGACGAATTCGTTGCCGCCCCGCCGCAGGTTGCCCATGAAATCGAAGCGGCCGGAGCCGAGGTTGGCGCCGGCCGCGAGCCCGGCCCGCTTGTAGCCGTATTCGCCGCCCTCGACGTTCAGCGTCCCCCCCTGGCGCGTGCCGGTGAGCACCTGGATGACGCCGCCCACGGCGTTGCTGCCGTAGAGCGAGCTGAAGGGGCCGCGCACCACCTCGACGCGCTGGACGCCGTCCAGGGGGACGAACTGCCAGTTGGCGCCGCCGAAGTAGGGGTCGTTGAGCTGGATGCCGTTCCACAGCAGCAGCGTCTGGACGGAGCTGGTGCCGCGGGTGAACAGCGAGGTCTGCTGGCCCGCGGGGCCGGCCTGGACGACCGTGATCCCGGGAGCGGTGGAGACCAGGTCCGAGAGGTCGTTGGACTGGCGGGCCGCGATCTCCCGCTGGTCGAAGACGGTGGTGGAGGCGGGGACCTCCTGGCGGTCCTCCGGGGTCGGGGTGGCGCTGACGACGACGGAATCGTTGAAGACGGGGACGGCGGGCTCCTGCTGGGCTGCTGCCGGAAGTCCGCCCCCGAGGATGCCGGCGATCAGAAACGGGACGACTTGACGCATCGCATGCTCCTTAGGGAATCGACGCCCCGCCTGGCGGTGGGGGATCGAAAGAGAGCACGGCGCGCGCGCAATCCTCGCCCGCACCCCGGGGGAGGCATCGGGACGGGCGGCAGGTCTCCTGGCTTCCGGATCTTCCTACTCCCGGACCTTCCCACGCGGGCGACCCGAATGGATCTCTTCCCGTGCAGTGGCTCTTTCCGGTTTCGTACCCGGTTACAGTGGCGGGGGCCGCGCCGGCTTCACACCGGCTTCCCTCTTGAAGACGCGAGAACCTCCCGCTCGGGGAGGTCCAGGCATCACCGCGCCGTCTGGTCTGTCAAAGAGGCCCTCCACGGCGGAGGGCTCGGAACCACGGAATTCTAGACTGCCTACTGCTGCGGTGGCGAGCCGGCGCCGGAGAGGCCGCCGAAGTCGTTCGGCGAGACCGCGCCGTTCGAGCCGGTCGGCGTGCCGCCCAAGTACATGCCGCCGTAGCCGCTCACGGCGCCGGAGTTGTTGCCGTAGCTGATGAGCGGGATCCCCGCCGAGGCACTGGGCTCGACGAACTGCTGGACCGAGTAGTTCCGCCGCTCCTCCTGGATGGCGAGCTGCCGCTCGGCGAGCGCGAGGTAGCGGTCGGTGATCTGGTCCGCCTTGCTCTTGGTGCTGTCGTCGGACGTCGGCAGGTCGTTCGGCGAGCGGCCGAGGGCGATCGCCTTGTCGCTGATCCTGATGCCGTAGCCCTGGGTCGGGTCCTCGACGCGGACGCCCTGGATCTGCTCCTTGGGGAAGCCGATCCAGTTGCCCACCTCGGTCAGCATGAGCACCATGTTCGGATCCCAGCTCGCCTGCTGCGGCTGGTGAGCGGTCTGGATCACCTGGCCGTTCGTGAGAGTCACGTAGTACACATCCGCCGAAGCCGGCGCCGCGAGTAGCGCCAGGACGATCAGCAGAGGCCAGACACGCGTCAGAGAGCGAAGCATGGGAACCTCCCGCGGCGGACGGCCGCATTGGAAATCTCCTATAAGCTTAGCACCAACCAGGTCAAGAGGCCAGAGGGCGCGGCTTTGCGGTACCATCCTCCCAGACTCTTCACCAACACTCGCTCTTCATGAAGCGCTCCCGCTCGCCCCGCGACCTCTGGGCGTCCCTGCTGCCCGCGGCGGGAGGCGCTCTGGCCCTCGCCATCGCCTGGCGGGTGCCGGCGCTCACCGCCGGGGGGCCCATGCCGGCGTGGCTGCTGGTGATCCTGCTCGTCTCCGGCATCGCCGCGGCCTGCCACCGGCCGGCGGTGGGGATCGCCTCCCTCGGGCTGGGGACCCTGGTCCTGCCGGCCGCCTTCCGGCTCTCCGGCGTGGCCTGGGCGGCGGCGATGGCGGCGGGCCTGCTGCTCGCCGTCGAGCTGGCGCTCCGCATCGTCCACCGGCTGGCGGCCCTGCAACCCGCGGAGCGCCGGGGGTTCCTGCCGCGCTCCCTGGAGGGCTCCGGCCGGGCGGCCCTGGCGACCCTCGGCGCGGGCGGCGCGTGGCTGGGGCTCGCCGGCCGCTGGAGCCCGGAGCCGGCGCTCGCCGTGGTCGCGGCGGTCTACCTCCTCCTCTGGACCGGCCTGGAGATCGCCGACCGCAAGATCCGGCGCCCCGAGGCCCCGCTCCAGATCTGGAAGATCCTCGTCCCCCTCTCCCTGGACGCCGGAGGGTGGATCGCCGGCGGCGTCATTCTCCTCGCCGGGGACCGCGCCGGCTGGCCGTTCGCCGTCTTCCTCACGGCCTGCTTCGCGGGGCTGGCGGTCGAGACCACCCGCCACGGCCTGCTCCACCGGAAGGCCCAGGACCGCGCCCGCGACCTCGAACGGCTGCGGCGCGCCAGCCGCCGCATGACCACGCCGCTCGAAGAGATGGCCTCGATCGCCGACCGCATCCACACCGAGTGCGAGAAGGTCCTGGAATCCGACAAGTCGCGGCTCTTCTGGTTCCAGTTCGAGGCGCTGGCGCCGGGGAGCGAATTCAGAAGCTGGTGGTGGGGCCCCGACTCCGAGGTCCTCGAAGAGGGGGTGCCCGAGCCGGACCGCTATCCGCCCAAGCTGCCCGGCTTCCACCGCCGCACCCAGTGGCAGATCCTCGAGCGCCTCCTGCGCGCCCGGCCGGACGCCACCGCGCTCGCCCGCATCCGTCTCTGGTGCGATCCGCGCCGCCTCGATCCCAAGAAGATCGAGCTCCTCGACAGCCTGCTGCCGCAGATGACCGCCTCCGTCCAGCGCTGCCTGCTCGACCGCGAGGCCCGCGAGGACCCCCTGACCGGCGTCGCCATGCGCCGCGTGCTGGAGAAGCGCCTGCACGAGGTCCACACCCGCTGCTGCGAGACCGGAGCGGCGATGGCCGTGCTCCTCTGCGACCTCGACCACTTCAAGCGGATCAACGACACCTGGGGGCATCCGGCGGGAGACGCCGCGCTGGTGGCCGTGGCCGGGGTGCTCAAGGGGATGCGCCGCGCCGAGGACCTCTGCTGCCGCTACGGCGGCGAGGAATTCGTCCTCCTCATGGAGGGGACCAACGGCGAGGACGGCCTGGCGATCGCCGAACGGCTCCGGCAGGCCATCGAGGCGCTCGACTTCCAGGTCGAGGGGCAGCGCGTGCTGCTCACCCTGAGCGCCGGCGTCGCCTCCTTCCCCGACCTCTACATCAAGACCGGCGCCGAGCTGATCCTCTTCGCCGACGAGGCCCTCTACGAGGCCAAGCGTCGGGGCCGCAACCGCTGCCTCCTCGACATCGGTCAGGGGCGCTACATGGACGTCGAAGGCGACGTCCTCACCACCGAGGAGGCGGCCCCCGCGGCGGCGGCGCCACGGATCTTCGTCTGATGAATGATTGAAAACGACAGGAGAGCTCCTACATGGCGAAATCGAAGTCAGGCAAGCCGCAGCCGCTGATGCTGGATGACCGGGACCACCGGTTCGCCGCGGAAGAAAATCCTTTCGAAGCGATGATGTACCGCTTCGACGACGCCGCCACGCGGCTCAACCTCGAGCCGGGGCTCTACAAGGTGCTCCGGGAGCCCGAAAAACAGATCATCGTGTCGGTGCCGGTCCTGCGCGACAACGGTGAGATCGAGGTGTACACCGGCTTCCGCGTCCTGCACAACCGGTCGCGCGGACCGGCCAAGGGGGGCATCCGCTTCGACCTGGCGGTCTCGCTCGACGAGGTCAAGGCGCTGGCGGCGTGGATGACCTGGAAGTGCGCCGTGGTGAACCTGCCGTTCGGCGGCGGCAAGGGGGGCGTGATCTGCGACCCCTCCTCCATGTCGGACCGTGAGATCGAACGGATGACCCGCCGCTACACCTCCGCGATCATCGAGACGCTGGGCCCCGAGTCGGACGTGCCGGCCCCGGACGTCAACACCAACGAGCGGGTCATGGCCTGGATCATGGACACCTACTCGATGCACAAGCGGCACACCGTGACCGGGGTGGTGACCGGCAAGCCGGTGGCGATGGGCGGCTCGCTCGGCCGCAAGGACGCCACCGGCCGCGGCTGCCTGGTGGTCACCCTCTGCGCGCTGGCGAAGAAAAAGATGTCGGCCGAGGGCGCGACCGTGGCGGTGCAGGGGTTCGGCAACGTCGGCTCCACGGCGGCGCGGCTGATGGCCGAGGCGGGGATGAAGATCATCGCCGTGAGCGACAAGAGCGGCGGAGCCTACAACCCCAAGGGCCTGGACGTCGCCGGCTGCCTCAAGTGGACCGGCGGCGGAAAGCTCCTCAACAATTACAAGAAGGGCGAGCGCGTCACCAACGAGGAGCTCCTCACGCTGAAATGCGACGTGCTGGTCCCGGCCGCGCTGGAAAACGTGATCACCAGCAAGAACGCCGACCAGATCCAGGCGAAGATCATCTGCGAGGGCGCCAACGGTCCCACCACGGCGCGGGCGGACGCCATCCTCGACCAGAAGGGGGTCTACGTGATCCCCGACATCCTGGCCAACGCCGGCGGCGTGACGGTCTCGTATTTCGAATGGGTGCAGGACCGCGGCGGCTACTTCTGGGACGAGCGCACGGTCAACGAGCGGCTCGAAAAGATCATGAAAGAGTCGTTCAACGAAGTCGCCGCGATGGCCGGCGAGCACAAGGTGAGCATGCGGATCGGCGCCTACATGGTGGCCATCTCGCGCGTGGCGGCGATGCATAGGATGCGGGGAGTGTACGCGTAGGGGGTTGCGGTAACGACATCCTGCCTGGGGCGTCAGCCCCAGGAAGCCTTGTTGGGCGCGAGGGGTCAGACGGTTTTCTTTTTGCCCTTGGGCCTCTTCTTGTCTTTGCCAGGCTCCTCCTCATCCATCTCATGCCAGAAATCTTCGTGGCTGATCCCCTCGCCCTCGCGAATCTGCTGGCGCGAGGTCTTCAGGATGGACTGCAAGCGAGGAGAGTGGGCCAGAACCAGGCGTTCGAGCTCTTCGTCGTTCCGCACGGCCAGCAGCGCGGCGACCGGCCTGCCGTTCCGTGTGACGATCACCAACCCCTGCTCGCTCTCCTTCAAATAGGCGCTGAACTGGGCCTTGACTTCTGCAACCGAGGCGATTTTCACGGCTCTATCTCCTCTCCGCCGATGAACAAACGATCCCGCTCCTTGACACCGATCGCCAGGATGTACACCACCCGGTTCTCCCGATCGATCTCATAGAAGGCCCGGAACCGGTTGTCGGGACCGAACCGTAGCTCCCACTGCGCTTCGAAGACTGCCGGCTGGCGTAGCGGCTTGCGGTTTCTGGTCTCGGCATCAGGCTCGAACGACAACTGCTCTTCGAGGGTCTCGCGAATCAGCGAATAATGCTGTCGCTCGATGGCTCGGAGGTGATGTTTGACCTCGGGTGCATAGACCAGGGCATGGGGTTGCCGTCTCACCATATGACTAGAATTGTGACCATCGAGGCTCGGCTTGTCAACCGGGAGTGGAAGACCTGCATCCTGCTGCCGCCAAGATCCGGCGTGGATCGTTCGCCCCTCGGGCAGCCAGATCCAGGCGAGGCGGCGTTCGACACCGGCTCCCAGCAGGGGCAGGCCCAGGCGGTGAAGCTCACGGACGAGACGGGCTATCTCTGGTTCTTCAGCGCGACCAACGTGGAGCTGGTCGTGAAGGTCCTGGACGCCTGCTCGTTCAACCAGCGCTTCTGGGTCTTCGCCGGCGGCCTGACCAACGTGCGGGTGACCCTCACGGTCACGGACATGGCGAAGGGGGACCGTGAAAACCTACAGCAACCCGCAGGGCACCCCCTTCCTGCCGATCCAGGATACGGGGGCGTTCGCGACGTGTAACTGAGCGGCGCCGTGGACGAGGCGGCGGCGGTGCCCCTCCCCTAAACGCGATCAGCTGAAATCCTGCCGAGGTCCGCGGATCTGCGGCGACGGAAGCTTCCATCGGGCCAGATACCGCGACATCGTCCCGAGGTCGCTCATCTTGCTCTGACGCAGACAATAACCGGATAATTATCCAAATACAGCCTTACGGCGGCGGTGCCTAACGGTGGCTCTTGACGCTGGCCCAAGATCGCGGTATGCTTCTCTAAAGGTTCCCGCTTGCCGAAAGAGCCCAGGGGGCTCTTCTCCTAAGGAGATAGGTGAGCGGGTCTTGTTTTTTAGTAGTATTCCTTCCTGCCACGCTGGAAAACGTCAAACTCGGTCAGCACTGCCTTCTGAATGGAGGAGTAGGAGCGGAGATCCCCGTCCTTCCACTTCCTGCTGATCGCCCAGCAGCAGTAGTCCGCTACCTGGAGCATGGGGTGAGAGGCTGAGCTGTGCATGAAGATGTCGTAGGGCAGGCCTGTAGAAAGCTCCTGGGCCAGATAGGACTTCACCGCCTTTTCGAAGGTGACCCGCTTCTTCTTGGTCCCAATTCT
>QHVW01000338.1:0-4488 GCA_003223675.1 Acidobacteriota bacterium | reverse complement strand
CTTGTTCTTCTGGGCGATGATGGCGTCGACCGAAAAGCACCCGTGCACGACATGCTCTGCCAGGAGGCCGAACATCTGATCACGCACCACTTGCCGATCCTCAGTCGCGTGGAATTCCTCCAGATCCAGACCGGAGGCCGCGATCCGGTGCCGCAGTTGGATGCAGCCGGAGAGCAGCTCCGGACAGTCGGTCGTGGATACGGCGGTCAAGATGAAGAGCTTCGTCCCGTTGGGAGAGAAGTCGAAGTTCCCCGATTCGTCGATGAAGATGTTGAGCGGAGGCACGGAAGGCGATTATAAGTTCCACCTGAAGGATTCTTCAATCGCCTCTACATAAACGGGGTATCGAGGCCTGCCACAGGTATCAGGGCGGCGGTGCCTCCGGGGGCTTCGGAGGCTCCGACGGCGGCGCCTCCCCCGGCGCTCCTTCAGGCCTCCCCTTCCCCTCGTCCCCGCCGAAGAGGCCGCTGAACTTGCGCTTGAGCCAGTCTCCGAGGCGCTGGCCGAAGGCGTGCTGGGTCTCCTCGAAGCGCGGCTCGTGATTCAGGTTGCAGACCTGGGTGGGCTTCTGGCCGGGGAGGAAGACCTCGTCGATCCGCGAGGGGCAGATCGGACGGGCGAGGAGGCCGCTGTCCCGGCAGATCACGGCGTGCTCCAGGCCCGGCGGCTCCGGGAACTTCTCCCGCTCGGCGCCGTCCAGCGCGCCCTCCATGTAGCGGCCCCAGATCGGCAGCGCCGCGCGCGCGCCGGAGAGGTTGGTGGACCCGGGGTTGTCCCGCCCCACCCAGACGACCGTCACGCGGTCGGGACGGTAGCCGGCGAACCAACTGTCGCGCGCCTCGTTGGTGGTCCCCGTCTTGCCCGCCAGCGGGCCGGGGATGCTGTAGCGCCGCACCCCGCGGGCCGTCCCGCGCTCGACCACCCCCTCCAGGACGGTGGTGGTGATGTAGGCGATCTTGGCATCGAGCACCCGCTCCGGCGCCTTGGGCTTGAGCTCGGGGACCGGCTTGCCGTCCGGCGCCAGCACGCCGGCCAGCCCGTGCAGCGCCGGACGCAGACCGCCGTTCGCCAGGGTCGAATAGACCACCGCCACCTCGCGCGGGGTCACCGCCGAGGCGCCCAGGGCCAGCGCGGGGACAGGATCGAGGTCGGCGTCGATCCCCATCCGGTGGGCGGTCGCCGCGACCTTGTCGAGCCCCACGGCCATGCCGAGCCGGATCAGCGGCACGTTGCGGCTCCCCTCCAGGGCGGTGCGGGCCGTGATGTCGCCGTGAAACTCGCCGTCGGCGTTCTTCGGCGTCCAGAGGCTGCCGCCGGCCTTGAGCTCGAGCGGCTCGTCCTGCAGGATCGAGGCGGGCGAGAACTTGCCGCTCTCCAGCGCGGCCACGAAGACGATCGGCTTGAAGCAGCTCCCGGCCTGGCGGTGCGCCTGGGAGACGCGGTCGAACTCGCTGGTGGCGAAATTCCGGCCGCCGACGTAGGCGAGGATGGCCCCGGTACGCGGATCGACCGAGATCAGCGCCGCCTCCAGCGGATCGTCGCCGCGCCGTCCCTGGCGATCCAGATTGCGCAGGGTGTCGATCACCGCTTGGCGGGCGAGCGCCTGGTCCCGCAACCGCAGGGTCGAGAAGAGCTGATAGGCGCGGTCGCCCAGCCGGCGCAGACCGAAGCGCTCGCGAGCCTCGGTCGTCATGGCGTCCGCGAAGTGCGGCGCGGGACGGTCGCCCAGGCGGATCGGCGCGGTCTCGATGGGCATCGCCAGGGCGCTCTGCAGGGTGGCGGCGTCGATCCAGCCGAGCTCGGCCATGCGGCGGAGCACGTCGTCGCGGCGCTGGCGGGCGTGGTCCGGATGGGCCAGGGGGGAGTAGAAGCCGGGGGACTTGATCATGCCGGCGAGGGTGGCGGCCTCGGGCAGGGTCAGCTCGGAAGCGTCCTTCCCGAAGTAGGCCCGCGCCGCCGTGCCCAGCCCATAATATTGGATGCCGCCGCCGGTGCCGCCGAGATAGATCCCATTGAGATAGCCCTGGAGGATGCTCTTCTTGCTGTGCTGGACCTCCACGGCCACGGCGATGAACGCCTCGCGGATCTTGCGGAAGACGCTGCGCTCGGAGGTGAGGAAGACGTTTTTGACGAGCTGCTGGGTGAGCGTGCTCCCCCCCTGCTTGACCTCGCCCTGCCGCAGGTTGACGAACAGGGCGCGCAGGATGCCGGTGGGCGAGACGCCGGGGTGCCAGTAGAAGGAGTCGTCCTCGGCGGCGAGCACGGCCCGCACCACGGGCTCGGGGAGGTCCGCGACCCGCACCGGCCACTTCTCCCGCCCCTCGTCGCCGTAGTAGGTGGCGAGCACGGGCGCCTCGAGCTCGGCCCGCTCGACCGGCTGGCCGCCGTCGCGGATCTCGACGATCTTCTCCCTCTTGAATTGCACCAGCAGCAGATCGCCCGCGACCCACCCCCGCGGCGTCATGTGGCGGCGGAGATGGACGGCCAGGGCATCGTCCCCTTCCCGGTACCGGCCGGCAGGAAGGGCCTCGCCGTCGAAGGACCGGTAGCTCAGCGCCTGGAGCTCGGACGCGAGGTCGGACGGCTCGATCTCATCTCCGACGCGGATCTCGGCCGCCTCGCCATAGAGGCGCGACGGCGAGCTCTCGGGACCGGCGCCGATGTCGCCCAGGGTCCTCAGATAGGGGAAGAGGAGCCAGACGACCACGCCCAGGAAGAGGACGCAGACGGCGGCGATCCCGATCAGGGTCCGGCGGAGCCGCGGGTGGGTCCGAAGCAGGCGGCGGATGGCCGCGAGGCGGGGAATCCTGAAGCGGGTTGGCATGATGGGTGTGCGAATGATGCCACAGACGGCGCCGCCCGGGCATTGATACCCGGGCGTCTCACGGCAACGGCAACAGCGGCGACCACGTCCATTCCGGCCGCTCCTCCCCGACCAGGGCCATCTCCATCCGCTCGTCCATGTGGTCGAGCGGCTCGTCGGCCCGGCGCAGGCTTGCGTATTCGGCGCGGTTGTCGCGCGCGGCCTCGGCGAGCCAGGAGGGACGGTGGGGGGAGGCGAGGTGCTCGGCCAGCTCCAGGGGGAGGAAGAAGGCGTCCTCGGGATCGTCGAGCAGGCGGCTCTCCGCGGCGGCGCGGGCCAGCGCCCGGTAGACCGGCGCGAGCTGGGTGAGGGCGGCGCGATAGGCCTCGCGGAACCGACCGCGGTGGCGGTCGCGCCCAGGGACGGCATGAGGGGACAGGGCGTGGCGCGCGCCCTCGGCCAGCTCCGGCTCCTCGGACCAGGCGGGGGCTATGGGATCGGGGAGGCCGAAGCGGCGGAGATCCCCGCGGCCGCGAGTGCGCAGGGCCCAGGCCGACTCGCTCAGCACGGGCCAGGCCTCCTCGCCCCCGGCCCGCAACGCCCGGCGGTCGATGGCGGCGATGAGATCGGCGAGCACGGCGTCGTTGAGCGCGGCGAGCGAGCGGGAGAAGCGGTCGCGGAAGAGGCGCCAGAGATCCTCCGGCGTCTCGTTCCCCCGCAGCTCGATGGGACGGCGTCCTGGGAGGCGGAAGGGGGTGAGCCGGACGCGATGGAAGGAGAGGGCGGCTTCGAGCGCCCGGGGGACCGCCGGCCGGGAGCCGACGCCGCCGGGCTCCAGCAGCGCGGCCACCACCTCGGGCCCTCCCGGCACGGGGGTGAGTAGGGGGCGAATGGCCCGGGCGTCCAGATAGAGCCGCAGCCGGACCACCTCCACCGGCGCGCTCTCCGGCGCCGGCAGCCCCAGATGGTAGAGGGAGTACCGGAGGCCGGACTCGACGGCCTGGCGCAGCAGGCTCAACCCCAGATGCGAGAGCGGGGGGAGGGGGCCGGGCGTCAACAGGGTGCGGCTGAAGACGGGCCGCGGCTCGGGGGTGTGGGACTCGGGAGAGAAATCGCGGGCCCTCATGAGTTTACGGTACCACGGCCAGCGGATTTGACTCCCCGGCCGGGCCGCCTTACACTATGCCGCCTGCGCGTTTCCGTCGGGGCGTAGCGCAGCCTGGTAGCGCACCTGCCTTGGGCGCAGGGGGTCCCCAGTTCAAATCTGGGCGCCCCGATACCGACGCGCCCTGGAAGGTGAAGACCAGACGCGCAGCAACGGCTGCCTGTAGCTCAGTTGGATAGAGCGGCGGCCTTCTAAGCCGCGGGTCGGGGGTTCGAATCCCTCCAGGCAGGCCACTGGTTCTCTTCTCAGATCTCCGCGCATACTCTAAGCGCGCCCTTAGCTCAGCTGGATAGAGCGGCAGCCTCCGAAGCTGTAGGTCAGAGGTTCGAATCCTCTAGGGCGCACCATCTAAGCTTCCTACGACTCCGTAGTACCATGGGTCCTGGACAGCCGCCCTCTCCGCCGGGAGAATGGCCTGTAGGAGGATCCGCCATGTGCCGCCGCGAAGCCCTGCATCGACTCGTCGACTCCCTTCCCGAGGAGGATCTGACGACTGCGGGCCGGCTGCTCGTTGGCCTGA
>QHVW01000337.1 GCA_003223675.1 Acidobacteriota bacterium | reverse complement strand
GCGGCGGGCCGCCAGGATCGAGGTGTACTGGGCGCCGATGTTGAAGTACTCGAGGTTGAAGGAGAGCCCGACGCCGAACGGATCGTTGAGGTCGACGTTGGCCTTGTAGAGCGGATCGCTGACCTTGCCGGCCAGCGCGGGCGAGAAGCCCGAGAGGCCGAAGCTGGTGGGCGTGAGCTTCGGATTGGCGTCCGCCGTCGAGTAGTAGTACAGGCCGCGGAGGTCGAATTTCGAGCTCGGATGGATGCCGAATTTGGCCCCGTAGACGTCGTTCTTGAAGCGGGAGGTGAGGTCGCGGCCGTTGTCCAGGCCGTTGTTGCCGGTATCCCGGGCGCTGACCTCGACGTCGCGGACCCGCTCGTACATCCCCGTGATGTCGAACAGCGAGCTGGGGTTGAGCTTGAGCTGCAGCCCGTAGGCGCCGTCCTGGCCGGCGTAGTCGCCGGTGTTGAAATTCGGCCCGGCGAAGAGGCGCGGCAGCGAGACGCGGATCAGGTCGTAGGTCAGCTTGCGGCTGCCCAGCGGCCCCTGGAAGAGCACCGCCTTGGCGTTGTCGCGGTCGATGTAGCGGATCTTGCCGATCGTGTAGGGATCGAACATGCCGAGGTCGGACGAGCCGATGGTGGCCGCGTCCAGCCACTTGAAGCCGGGGGTGAAGCGGGCGGTCAGGCCCCGCATCTTGATGTACTCGTTCGAGCGCGGATCGAACTCGCCGCAGTCGCCGCCGATGCAGTCGCCGCCCGGCGGGTTCTCCAGCGCGGGATTGCGGCCGCCGAAGCCGCCGTAGTTCGTCCACTGGTTCTGGTTGAAGCGCGACTGCAGCCGGGCGGTCACCTCGATGTTCTTCGAGGGATGGGAGGCGATCAGCAGATCGATCTCCGTCCCTTGCCCGTTGTCGCCGTACCCCTCGCCGGGGACGGTGGTGAAGTTGTAGACGCTGCCGTCGGTGTGCTGATTACCCCACAGCCACTTGGTGTAATCCTCACCGGTGATGATCATCGTCTGGCCGTCCACGGCGCGCGCCGGCATCGACGCCAGCGCCGCGCAGCAGGCCAGCAGCGCGATCGTGAGCCCCCTGTTGAATCTCATATCAATCTCTCCTCAGATGGAGTTGGATGTCTACTTCTTGTAGACCATCTTGAGGACCGCGCCCGACTTGCGGGTGCCGTCCGGATTGCACTCGTACTTGAGCATCTCGTGCTGGAGCTCGGCCTCGTCCGCCGCGCCCGCGCCGTTGCCGGCCAGGATGTCCATCACGTGCGGATCGCAGTCGGTGTCGGTGCCGCCGCCGAAGCGGTGCTGCCCCTCGTACTCGTTGACCTTGCGGGTGAGCAGGTCCTTGCCCTCGGGGAAGCCCTCGTTGGACTGCACGAGCACCTGGTAGCCCCACTTCGCGGGGTCGCCGCCGCCGAGCTGGTCGAGGTCGACCGAGCCGGAGATGGTATTGCCGGAGCCCTTGACGCGGTTGGGGATGAGCACCCCCGACGCCATCGAGCCCATCTTCTGCTCCACCTCGGTCTTCACGCGGCCCGGAGGCTGCGGCGAGAGGATCACCAGCTTGTTCCACTCGTTGCCGTCGGCGAAGGTGACGTTGGTGCCCGGGGGGCCCTCCTTGAAGCCGCCCTCGCCGGTCTTGATGGCGATGAACACCATCTGCACGGAGAAGCCGCCGCCCATGCGCCACGGGTCCTCCAGCGAGGAGTTGAAGGTGACCGCGAAGTCGACCTTCTTGCCGTTCACCTTGACGTCGAACGCCGTCATGTCGAACGAGCCGCGCTTGTACACGCCGTCGGTCGGGTAGGTGTACTTGCCCGGACCGTTGTCGTCCCCCGTGGGATCCTTGAACGAGACGCCGCTCTGGGCGAGCGCCGTGCCGGCGAGCATCAGGCCGGCGATGGCCGTCATGGCTCCCGACTTCCAGAAATTTTTCATCGTAGACCTCCTTGGTTGTTGCATGCTTCAGCCTTTGACTGCGCCGGCCGTGAGACCGGAAACCAGATACTTTTGCAGGAACAGGAAGAGCGCCATCACCGGGATGGCGGCGACGATCGAGCCGGCGGCGAAGTAACCCCACTGCTGCGAGAAGCCGCCGACGAAGAAGCGGAGCCCCACCGGCCCCGTGTACATGTCCTCGCGGTTCATGAAGGTGGCGGCCTGGATGAACTCGTTCCAGCCGGTCATGAACGAGAAGAGGGCGGTCACCGCCACCGCGGGCTTGGCCAGCGGCAGGATGATGCGGAAGAAGATCGTCGCCTGCGACGCGCCGTCGATCAGCGCCGACTCCTCCAGCTCCTTGGGAATGGTGTCGAAATACCCTTTCATCATCCAGACGCAGAACGGGATCGCGGTCACCGTATAGATCAGCACCAGGCCGGTGAAGGTCGAGCCCAGCTTCAGCCACTGGACGAGGATGATGAAGAGGGGGATCAGCATCAGGGTGCCGGGGAACATCTGCGAGACGAGAAAAGCCATCAATCCCACCCGCCGGCCGGGGAAGCGGAAGCGCGAGAAGGCGTAGGCCGCCGTGCAGGCGAGGGCCACGCCGAGGATGGTCGTCATCCCCGCCACGACCACGCTGTTGAGCAGCCAGCGGGCGAACGGCTGGTCCCGGAAGAGCGACACGAAATTCGTGGCCGAGACGTGGGCGGGCCAGGGGACGATGGCGCGCAGGCGCTCCCCGAAGGTGGCGTTCGCCGGCACGTTGGTGATCGCCAGGCTCTGGCCGCCGGAGAAGGCGATGGTCACCACCCACAGGATGGGGTAGACGGTGATCAGCACCATCAGCAGCACGAAGATGTGGAGCGGCCAGTGGGCCGGCTCTTCGCTGCGGTTGGGTCTCATCCGATGGCCTCCGTGGCTCCGGTCACCTTGTTCTGCCAGGTGCCGTAGGCGAGCAGGATCAGGAAGATGATCGCCGAGTACGCCGCGGCGTACCCGTAGCGGTACTGCTCGAACGCCAGCTTGTACGACTGCGTGATCAGGATCTCGGTCGAGCCCCCCGGCTCGCCGGCGGAGACCAGATAGATCACGTTGAACTGGTTGAAGGTCCAGATCACCGACAGGATGATCGCCGGCACCAGCGCCGGCTTGAGCGACGGCAGGGTGATCGAACGGAACTGCTGCCAGCGCGAGGCGCCGTCCACCCGCGCCGCCTCGTAGAGGTCGGCCGGGATCGACTGCAGGGCGCCCAGCGAGATCACCATCATGAACGGGAAGGAGAGCCAACCGTTGGTGGTGAGCACCGCCAGGAACGAGGTGAACGGCCGGTTGAACCAGGCCACGGCGTGGCCGCCGAGCATCTCCAGAATCTGATTGATCACCCCGAACTGCGAGTGGAACATGCCTTTGAAGATCAGCGACGTGATGTAGTTGGGGGTCGCCCACGGCAGGATCAGCAACACCCGGTAGATGGGCTTCAACGCGAAGCCCCGCAGGTTGAGGATCAGCGCCAGGAGCAGCCCCAGCGAGACGCCGATCGCCACGTTGCAGACCGTCCAGATCACGGTGAACAGGAACGTGTAATAGAAATTGTGATAGTCCCAGACCAGCCCCTCGGCCGTCCGGTGCGCGACGTGGAAGTCGGTGATGATGTCGATGTAGTTCTGCAGCCCGACGAAAGTCTCGAAGATCGACTTGTCGGTGTTGTAGATGTTGGCGTTGGTGAACGACAGGGCGATGCCGTAGAAGAAGGGGAAGAAAACCAGCACCAGCATGCCGAGGGACGCCGGCAGGGTGTAGGCGTAGGCCACGCGGTATTCGACCAGCGCGGTGCCGGTACGCACGGCCCAGCCCAGCCCCACGAAGGCGAGGAGGGCGAGCGAGACCAAGGCGAGCACGGCGACCGAGCGGGTCATCCGCCCGGCGTCGGCGCCCGCCAGCTCGCCCAGCCGCCCCTCGCTCGGCGCGCCGGAGGCGTCGATCAGCCCCCGCGACTGGCGGAAGAGGTCGACGTCCCAGAGCGTGGGCGCGAGCGGCTGGCCGGCCGGCTTATTTGGGGACAAACTGAGATCAGCCAGAAGGGTCTCGGCCTTCTTCGACTCCTCCCCGATCTGAGCGGCCACCGCCTGCGTCGAGGCCCGGCGCTCCGCGGCCAGCACCTGCAGGGCATAGCGCCCATACAGGAAGAGGTCGAGGATCAGGACCAGGGCTGCTGCACCGGCGAGCAGCCATCGCTTTTCCCCCAGCGCGAACGACAGCAGGAGCAGGCCGAGGACCGGCGCGAGCCAGGCAGCGAGGAACGGCAGCCAGGCGAAGGCGGCGGGCTCAGGGACGGCCCGCGTCTCCATCTGCACCATGCCGATCACCTCGCCGCCGCGCTCGACGGGCGCGGTCAGTATGAGGACTCCGTTCGGCTGGCGCGCGACGCCGATCTCGGGCTGGCGGGCCGCCCCCTCGGCCCCTTGGCGGTTCCCCTCGACCGCGGCGCGCAGCCTCTGGCCGAGGTCGTAGAGCGGCTTCTCGTCCCGCTCCAGCCGCCGCGGCGCGGCCTTGGCGCCTCTGTCGGAAGGAGCAGTCGAGGCCGCCAGCAGGATGCCCTCGAATTCGACGACCCGGATGGCGCCCACCTCTGGGTGAGCCGCGGCGAAGCGCTCCACCGCCTTGCGCACGGCCTCACCCCGGGCATCCGCGGACGTCGGGGCCTGCCCCTGCTCGGCCGCGGCGATCTCGGCTCCGAGCCCCATGCCGCCTTCAGTCCCGGGGGAGGCGGCGGGCGCCTGGGCCGTCTCGGTGGGCGCCGCCTCCTGGGTGCTGCCGCCGCTCGTGCGATCGAGAACGGCGGTGAGGGACGAGAGAGTGACGAGGGCCCGGCGCTCGGCCCGGTCGCGCCGCTCGGCCTGCTGCGACCCGGCCAGGAGCGCGGCCCCGAGCCACGCCCCCAGCAACGCGGCGAGGGCGAGGCCGATCAGGAACCGGCGGCGGTGCGAGACGAGTTGAGCTTGCGCGGCCATGACGTCACTTCTTGAGCAGGTTGTTGATCCGCTCGACGACCTCCTTCTGGGCCTGGTCCATCGCGGCCTTGGGGGTCGCCGCCTTCTTCGCGATCACGTTCATGGCCGTGGTCACCGGCGACCAGACCATCGACATCTCCGGCAGGTTGGGCATCGGCACCGCCACGTCCACCTGCTGGCGGAAGGCCTTGAGGATGGGATCGTTCGCCACCGCGGGATCGGCGTAGACCCCCTTGTTGGCCGGCGTCTGCCGACCTTCGAGCGCCATGACCTTTGCCGCGGGGACGTCGGTGAGATACTTGGCGAATTCGTACGCCGCGTCCTTGTTCTTCGACGGCGCGGCCACGTAGACCCCTTCGACGGTGATCCACGGCCGCATCGGCTTGTTGCCCGCCTCGGAGATCGTGGGCAGCGGCGCCAGACCGTACTCGATCCCCTTGTCGATCTCACCGAGGAACCAGGGACCGGAGAAGACCATCGCCGCCTTCCCCTGGTTGAACAGCGAGGTGATCAGCGCCGTCGACGGCTCGGCCGGCATGAAGCCCTGGTTGATCCAGGTCAGCAGATAGTTGAGCGAGGCGACGTTCTGCGCCGAGTTGACCGTCGGTTTGCGGCCCAGGAAGACGCCGCCGCCGAAGCCGTTCATCAGCGCCGCGTGGTAGTAGAAATCGGAGTACCAGTAGACGAGCCCGAAGCGGCCGGCCTGGGCGTTGGTGAATTTCTTCGCCATCGTCTCGAGCTCGGCGGTGGTCTTGGGTGGCGCCGGCACCAGCTTCTTGTTGTAGATCAGGGTGATGACCTTGAAGTTCAGGGGGAGGCCGTAGATCGTCCCCTGATAGGTCATCGCGTCGAGGGTGGCCTTGAGGTACCGCCCCTTGATCGCCGGATCGAGGAAGAAATCGAGCGGCTCGACCGTGTTGCCCGCGGCGATCCAGCCGCCGAGGCGGTCCTGGGCGAAGATGAAGACGTCCGGCCCCTTGCCGCGCGGCACCGCCGCCGTGATCTTGTCGGCGAAGGCGTCGTAGGGGACGGCCAGCGTGGTGACCTTGATCTTGCCCGCGTTGGCCTTGTTGAAATTGTCGACCACCTTCTCGAAGGCCTCTTTCTCGCCGCCGCGGTAGCCGTGCCAGACCACGATCTCCTTCTGCGCCAGGGCGCAGAGGGGGAAGACGAGCAGCAGCGCCAACGCGAGGGTGACGCGAAAAAAGTAGGATCTCATGCCGGTTCTCCTTCGTTGTGCAAAGAAAATCTCAGCTCCCGAGCCGCTTCTCGGTGGCGGCGTCGAAGAGGTGGGCGGCTCCCACCTCGATCATCAGGTCGATCGTGGAGCCGATCCGCGGCGAGCGGTGGGGGTCGACCTTGGCGACGATCAGCTCGTCGCCGACGCGGCCGTGCACGATCACCTCGTGCCCCAGCGGCTCGACGAATTCCACCTTGGCGGTGACCCGTACGGTCTCGCCGCCGCCCTCCCGGGAGGCTTCGCGGACGTTCTCCGGCCGGATCCCGAGGACGACCTTCGCCCCGTCGCGCCCCGCCGACGCGGCGCGGAACGGCTCGGGCACGGGCATCTTGAAGCCGGAAGCGGTGACCGTGGCGCCGCCGTCGGTGAAGGTGGCGGGGACGAAATTCATCGGCGGCGTGCCGATGAAGCTCGCCACGAACAGGTTGGCCGGCTGCTCGTAGACCTCGAGCGGCGTGCCCACCTGTTGCAGCTGGCCGCTCCGCATCACCGCGATGCGGTGGCCCATGGTCATCGCCTCGATCTGGTCGTGGGTGACGTAGACGGTGGTCGTCTTGAGCGTCTTTTGCAGCTTCGAGATCTCGGCGCGCATCTGCACGCGGAGCTTCGCATCGAGGTTCGACAGCGGCTCGTCGAAGAGGAAGACCGACGGCTTGCGCACGATGGCGCGGCCGACCGCGACGCGCTGCCGCTGGCCGCCCGAGAGCTGCTTCGGCTTGCGCGCGAGGAGCTCGGCGATGCCGAGGATCTCGGCCGCCTCCCGGACGCGCCGGTCCATCTCCGCGCGCGGCGTCTGGCGGATCTTCAGGCCGAACTCCAGGTTTTCGCGCACCGTCATGTGCGGATAGAGCGCATAGCTCTGGAAGACCATGGCGATGTCGCGGTCCTTGGGGGGGACGTCGTTGACCACCCGGCCGCCGATCGAGAGGGTGCCGCCGGTGATCTCCTCGAGGCCGGCGATCATGCGGAGAGCCGTCGACTTGCCGCACCCGGAGGGGCCGACGAGCACCATGAACTCCTGGTCCCGGATGTCGAGGTCCAGGTGCTCGATGACCGTCACCGCGCCGTAGCTCTTCTTGATCCCTTCGAGAATCACGTCTGCCATGCCGATCTCCCAGAGCCCGCAGCGGATGCGGCGTACAGAGCTTCTACCAGATCGCCGTTCTGAGGCACCACTCGTTGAGGTAGTCCTGGGGTCGGTCGATCCTAGTGCACCGGAGTTACGGAAAAATTGCGGCGTCGCGCAGCAGGCCGGCGCCGGGGAGGATGCGGCGGTCGCCCCATGGCGAGCTTCGGGGGATGCGCCGGCCCGGCCTGGGCGAGAGAGACCGCAGACGACCTCCTCAGGGTGATTGATGGCGCGGACCCTGTTGGCAGGCAGATTCTAGGAACGGCGTCACGGACCTGTCAATCGGTGGTTGCTGGACGAAGGCTCCTGAATTCCGCTCGGCGGTTGCTGCAAACGGGCAAAAAGATCCGGTCACCGCGACGAGGAACGTGATAGGGTACTGGCTTCTCAGAATCTGTGGGAACAGGTAATGGGGCCACAGGCACATGACGAAACCGAGTGGCAGGAAGGCTGAGCAGGCCGCGCGGCGGGTGGCAGGGCGGCTGGGGCCGGAAGCCACTGCCTTCCCGGTCCCTCCTCCGGTTGCAGAGCTTCCACGGGACTACGCCGAGGTCTTCGCCGAGCTGAAACAGCGCATCGAGCGCGAGCGCCTGCGCGCGGTATTGTCGGCCAACGTCGCCATGGTGCTGCTGTACTGGGACATCGGGAAGATGATCCTGGAGCGGCAGGGCCGTACGGGGTGGGGGGCCAAGGTCATCGACCGGCTCTCCCACGATCTCCGCGACACCTTCCCCGGCATGAAGGGCTTCTCGCCACGCAATCTCAAATACATGCGGGCTTTCGCTGCAGCATGGCCGGACCGGGCAATTGTGCAGCAGCTTGCTGCACAAATTCCCTGGTTCCACCATTGTCTGCTTCTCGACCGCGTGGCGGACCCTGCCCACCGCGAGTGGTATGTGAGACAGACTGTCCAGCGTGGCTGGAGCCGAAGCATCCTGGCGCTCCAGATTGATGGCTGCGCACACGAGCGGCATGGCAAGGCTCTCACCAACTTCCCGGCCACCCTCCCGCCAGCCGATTCCGATATGGCCGGGCAGGTCTTCAAAGATCCCTACCTGTTC
>QHVW01000505.1 GCA_003223675.1 Acidobacteriota bacterium | reverse complement strand
AGATCGTGGGGAGCGGCTCATATTCGACCTTCACTTTGAAGGCCGCCTCATAGGCCGCGTCCTCGGTGGTGGCGGCGACGGCGGCCACGGGATCGCCCACGAAACGGACCTTGTCCGGGCAGAGCGCGTGCTCGTCCTGCGAGACGGGGAGGATGCCGAAGGGGATCGGCGTCTCTTTCCCGGTCAGGAAACCGAGGAAGCCGGGGACCTTCTCGGCCTCCGAGAAATCGATAAATCGGATCAACGCGTGCGGTTGCGTCGAGCGGACGAGGCGGACGTAGGCCGTGCGCGGGAAGGCGAGGTCGTCCGCGAACTTCGTGGCGCCGGTCACCTTGGCGCGGCCGTCCACGCGGCGGAACGGTTTGCCGATGATGCTCGTCTCGCGTTGCGGCTCTGGCTCGGGTTTTCTCAGCGGCTCAGCCATGATGATCGTTCCCGTAGTCGTTCCCGTAGAAGGCTTCGTTCGGGGGTGTCCAGTCCTCGCCGCGCATCCTGGCGGCGGCCCATTCCACCCCTTCGAGGATCTTGTGATAGCCGGTGCAGCGGCAGAGATTGCCGGCGAGCGCCTCGCTGATCTCGTCGCGGCTCGGGGCCGGGTTCTCGGCGAGCAGGGCCTTGGCGGCCATCAGGATGCCCGGCGTGCAGTAGCCGCACTGGGCGGCGCCGAGGTCGGCGAAGGCGGCCTGGAGCGGATGGAGCTCGTTGCCGAGCTGCATCCCCTCGACGGTCTCGATCGATTTACCGTGCATCTCGGCGGCGAGCACCAGGCAGGAGAGCACGGGCCGGCCGTCCACCAGCACCGTGCAGGTGCCGCACTCGCCGAGCTCGCAGCCGTGCTTGGTGCCGGTCAGCGCGCACTCCTCGCGCAGCACCTCGAGCAGCGTGTGATGGGTGGGGAAGACCACGGGGCGGTCCTCGCCGTTGATCCGCAGCTTCAGGGTGGTCAGGTCGTCCATGCGCTCTCCGTTTCCGATCCTCTGCCTTCGGTCCCTACGGTGTTTCCAACGTGACCCCCGCCGCCAACACCCCCCGCACCAGCAGCTCGGCCTGCTCGCGCCCGATCTCGCGGGCGGACTTGCGGCCGTCCGGGCGGAACCACTTCACGGTCCAGTTGACGGCTCCGAGGATGGCGAGGGCGCTCACCTTGGGGTCGACCGGCCGGAAGACGCCGGCCGCGATCCCCTCCTGGATGGTGTCGCGGAAGGCGCGCTCGTACTCGTCGCGCCGCTCCTGCACCTCCCGCCGCCAGGTCTCGCCGAGTGCCTCGACCTCCAGATGGGCGAGCGAGCCGGGGGTCCCCTCGTTGATGCGGACGACGTGCTCCTCGATCAGCCGGAAGAGGCGGGCGTCGGCCCGCAGGCCGGTCTCGCGCACCCGCGCGGCGATCTCCAGCAGGCCGGCCAGGGCGTCCTCCTGGACGAAGGCGAGCAGCTCCTCCTTGTCCTTGAAGTAGTAGTAGAGGTTGCCGACCGCCATCCCCAGCTCCGCCGCGATGTCGCGCATCCCGGTCGCCTGCAAGCCCCGGCGGCGAAAGACCCGCGAAGCCGCGTCGAGGATCTCGCGCTTCTTCTCCAGGGATTTGTCGCGGGCGTCGCGGGGCTCGGGCCGGTGGGCGGCGGAGATTTGAACCATCGTTCAAAAGTATGCCCGAGGGCGACCTCGCCTGTCAAGGCTGCGGCGATCCTGGCGAGGAGGGGACCGACCTGGCCTCTGACGCGCTCGTGGACTGACGATTGCCGTCTCTCAGCGGACTCCTTCCATGAGCTCCGGACAGAGAAAGCGGATCTCCACTCCGTGGCGGCTCAAGGCCTGCCGATGATTCCACCAGTCGGTATCCGAGGCGTTGAGGACCGGCGGTTGTTCACCGCTGGCGATCGCTACGGCCACGAACTTCCGGTCGCTGGGGTCGAAAGTGGCGAGATCCGGATCCTCGGGGAATTCCTCGAAACCTCGCCTTCCAGGCGCGGGTGTGACCGGCACCTGCCGGCAATATTCCGGATTCCAATGGTTGTCCCACAGCCACTTGAAGAACGCGTCCCCCGCTCCCGGCTGACCTGAGGGAGAGAGGAGCCGCCGGTACTCTTCGAGGATCAGACCCCGGTCATCTAAGAGCACTCGGTGATGCTCCCGTGCTGCGGCCAGCACTTCGATACAAGCCAAGACGCAGTCGTGGCCTGCTTGAAGAGCCCTACCGTTTGCGACGACGGCGACGTTGGTGTCCATCACCACCGGCGCCATCAGTGCGTTGCCCTTCTCTTGCGTTTCAGGGCGGCCTGGCTCATCGCGGCGATCTCGCCGAATTCGTCCCCGAAGAAGTCTTTCGGCCAGTTCCGGATGTTTCCGTAGAGGTCGAGCTCCAAGGAGGTTAATCGGGATTCGCCCTTTTCTGTCGAGCAGAAATAGAGCGCCGCTTGATTTGGTTGGATCTCCTCCTCCGCGACGCGGCGTTGCAGCCGGCGCAGCAGATGCTCGCTGTGGCTCTCCAGGATGATCTGGATGCCGCGCGTCTTCATCGCATCCACCAGGACGTCCGCCAAGCCTGCCTGCACCCGCGGGTGGAGATGGATCTCCGGTTGCTCGAGCAGGATCGTGGAGCCTTCCGGAGCGTAGTAGCACAAGGTGATCACCGGCAGGATCTGCGAGACACCGAAGCCCACGTCCGTAATCAGTACCTCGGCGGCTTTCGGATCGCGACGCACCCAGACCTGGAACAAGCGTCCGCCTTTGGTGATCGGGCGTACCTGGAACGACGCGATCATTCCAAGCTCCTTCAGCCATTCGGCGACGCGCTCTTCGACGGTCTGCCGCCGTTTCCCTTTCCCTCGCGAGAGCTTCATCCCGGATTCGCGGGACGCCAGCAGTGCATCCACGACACGCTCCCCTCGGCGCCCCATGTCCGCAGGCTGCGCGCCCGCCCAGGAGTACTGGCGTTTGGGGTATTCCCGGAGAGGGCCGAGGTAGAACAACCGGCCGAACAACTCTTCGAACTGCAATTCGAAATCGGAGAGAAAGCTCGCGTTCTGATAGTAGGCCCGCACCTGGTCCGGGAAACCGTAGCACTTCACGGGCGGCGGCAGCGGCCAGGGGCGCCCCTGCGTACGGACGAACTTGAAGCCGCGGTTGGCGGGGGAGACGAAGAGATCGTATTCGAGCGCTTTCCCGCGCACCGGACGCATCCCGAATTCTTCACCGGAAAAGCTGTATTTCATCTCCTGGACCACCTCACGTCCGAGCCCGGGCTCACCGTTGGCTTGCCACTCAATGCCGGTCGAAAGGTCGATGTGGTCATCCTTGAAGAGGGCGGCGCTCTTCTGGGCGGGATCCGCGATCTCCAGCGGGCGAGGCAAGCTCCACGCCAGCTCCACCTGGAGACGCGCCCTGAGGTCGTGTTCGAAAAGGACGTCCTGGAACGTGCCGAGCTCGACCAGACTGCGGTCGTCCCCGAGGTTCAGCACCTGGGCCCGATCCGAGGATTCCGCGGTCTGCTTCAGCAGGAGGAGAATCTGCAGGATGCTGGATTTTCCCGAGCTGTTGCTGCCAAAGAATGCCGTAACGGGCGCCAGCGGAATCTGTCCGGTGTCCCGCCACGACTTGAAGCTCTGAAAAGACAACCTTGTCAGCATCAGAGGATCTCCCTTTGCTGCTCGGGCCGGAACCCAGCTCTCCCCGTCCCGGCGCAGGATCGCCGCCCAGCTTTACACGAGGGCATTCTAGGACAATGCCTCCTGGAACCGCTTCTTCCCCTCGAAGGCCCTTGACGGCCT
>QHVW01000336.1 GCA_003223675.1 Acidobacteriota bacterium | reverse complement strand
TGAGAGGTCATGTGCAGCGCGTGCCCGGCGTTCGGCGCCACGGTGCCGTAGAGCCGCGCCGCCCGAAGCCCGAGGGGCGCGTGGATCGGATCGTCGTACGAATGGATCAGATAATGGAGCACCCCCGGGTGGTGCTGGTGGGTGGGGAAGACCTCCTCCAGCAGGGCCGCGGACTTCATGTAGACCGCGAAGTCGCGTCCCTGGTGCGCCGTGCCGAGCAGGGAGAGGGCGTAGAAGGCGGTGGCGTCGACGTCGTCCGGATAGCGCTGGTGGAGCGCCGCCATGGCGTCCGCGTAGCGGAAGTCGCGCTCCTCCTTGGTACCGTCGCCGTAGAGGATCTCCACCGCGCGCAGATAGTCGCGCTCGCGCTCGGTCTTCGCCTTGGCCAGCCGGGCCTCGGGGGTGGCGCCGAGGCGGCCCAGCGCGGCGCGTGCCGCGGCGGCGTTCTGCTGCATCCACACCGGATGGGTGTAGGTCATTGCCTCGCCCCAGTAGGCCATGGCGAAACCGGGATCGATCGCCTGCGCCTTGTGGAATTCGGCTGCCGCGTCCTCGTACTCGAAGTTGTGGAGCAGCGCGAGCCCGCGCAGGAAGCTCGCCTGCGCCGCGGGAGAGCCGGAATTGGCGAACGACACCTCGCCCACCCCGGTCTGCGCGAGGGTGGGGGCGCTGGAGACGAGGAGCAGGGTAAGGAGCAAGGGGAGGGCGGTGTAGCGCATGGGGTCACCTCTTCCTAAAGCATCAAATCCCCACCATTGATATCGAGCGAGGCCCCGGTGATGTACCCGGCCGCCTCGGAGGCCAGAAAACAGATCAGATCGGCCACCTCCACCGCCTCGCCCAGGCGGCGGACGGGGAAGGTCTGGGCGATGGCCGCGAGCTGCTCGGGGGTGGCGTTCTCGCGGGTGAGCTCGGTGTCGAAGAGCCCCGGACAGATGGCGTTGACGGTGATGCCGTAGGGCCCCAGCTCCTTGGCCGCGGCGCGGGTCAGCCCCTGGAGGGCGGCTTTCGAGGCCGTGTAGTGGGCGCCGCCCAGGGTGCTCACGGTCTTGCCGGCGGTCGAGGAGACGTTGACGATCCGCCCATACCCCTGCTCCCGCATGGCCGGCAGCACGGCGCGGATGAGCAGGAAGACCGCCGTGACGTTGACCTCGAACGTGCGGCGCCACTCTTCCTCGGTGATCCGTTCGAAACGGGTCGTGAGGGCCATGGCCGCGTTGTTGACCAGGACGTCGACGCGGCCGCAGCGGTCGAGGGTGCGGTCGACGATCGCGCGGAGATCGGCGGGATTTTCGAGGTCGCCGGACACCGCGAAGCCGCGGTCTCCCACCTGCCGCGCGGCGGTTTCGGCGCGCTGGGCGTCGCGGACGTGGACGGCCACCGAGGCGCCGCGCTCCGCTAGGCGCTTCGCGGTGGCGAGCCCGAAGCCGCGGGACGCTCCGGTGACGAGGGCTACGCGGCCGGTGAAGTCTTCAGGCATGCCTCATTCTAATCGGAGCGGGGGGCTACCGCCGCGGCCACTCGTTGGGAGTGATGACGCCGTCCCGGTTGATGTCGAGGCGGTCGAAGGTGGCGCTCGGGCCCATCCACTCCCCGCGGCTCAGGCGGTTGTCGTGGTCGCGGTCGAGGAGCTCGAAGCGGATCTGGTCGCGGGGAGTTGCCCAGGGGCTCCAGAGGCTCTCGGGAGGCCGGACCTGCGCGGTCTGGTCCCGGTGGGGCTCGTGGTGGAATTCCAGCCGGGGGACCTGGTACGGCGCCGGCACATCGCGCAGGATGCTCGGCTCCAGGAGCTCGCCCGGGCTCAGGCGGCCGTCGTGGTCCCGGTCGACGATGCGGAAGCTGGCCTCGTCGAGCGGCCACTCGTTGAGCGTGACATAGCCGTCGCCGTTGCGGTCCAGTTGCTTGAAGCGCTCGACGTAAGGGTTCTTGGCCTCGGCCGGGCGCTTGGCCGGAGGCTTGGAAGCCTTGGGCGGCGCGCTGGCGGCAAGGGCCAGGGAGGAGATCAGCACCAAGGGGAGGTATAGGGTTGAACGTCGCATCGGAAACCTCCTGCCTACCTCTGAGATTGCAAGGGAGGTACCAGACACCTCAACCGATCCGCGTGAGCTCCGCCGCCAGCCTTGCCCGGACCTCCGCGAGCTCATCCTCCCCATAAGGCACGGCCGCGCCGGAGCCCCAGACCGGGCCGGGCCAGGCGGGGTCGCCCACGGCGCGCGCCACGAGGTGAACATGGAGCTGCGGCACGATGTTGCCCAGAGCGCCGACGTTCACCTTGTCCGGATGGAAGAGGCGCTCCAGCACGCCGCTCGCCTGGGCGATCTCCTCGATGAGCGCGGCCCGGTCCGCCGGGGAGAGCTGGTGGATCTCGCGTACCGAATCCCGCTCCGGCACCAGGATCAGCCACGGGAACCGGCGGTCGTTCATCAGCAGCACGCGGCAGAGCGGCAGCCGGGTCACCTCGACGGTGTCGCGGGCGAGGGTGGGGTGGAGGGTGAAGGGCATGGGATTTCCTCAGTGGCTAGAGGCGATTGTACGTGTCCCCTGGGACCGCCGGCGTCCTCGCCGGCCTACTTGCCAGTTTTTTAAAGAAAAAACGGAGTTAGTAGGCCGGCGAGGACGCCGGCGGTCCCAGGGGGGCCCAAGGGCCGGGCCCCGCCCGGTATAGAATCCCCCACCATGGACCCCGTCAACGTCTTCGATCTCGAAGCGGTCGCCCGTGAGCGGATCCCCCGGGAGGCCTGGGACTACTACGCCAGCGGCGCCGAGGACGAGGTGACGTTGCGCGAGAACCGCGCGGCGTTCGAGCGCCTGTCCATCGCCTATCGGGTGATGGTGGACGTCTCGCGCCGCGACACGGCGACCTCGGTGCTCGGCCAGCCGGTGGCGATGCCGGTGCTCACCGCTCCCACGGCGTTCCATCGCCTCGCTTGCCCCGACGGGGAGCTGGCGACCGCGCGGGCCGCCGGCGCGGCGGGCACGGTGATGATCCTCTCGACCCTGTCGAACACCCCGGTCGAGGACGTGGTGGCCGCCGCCTCGGGGCCGGTCTGGTTCCAGCTCTACATCTACAAAGACCGCAAGGCCTCTGAAGGAGTGGTGCGGCGGGCCGAGGCCGCGGGGTGCCGGGCGCTGGTGCTCACCGTGGACGCGCCGCTCCTCGGCCGGCGCGAGCGGGACATCCGCAACCGGTTCCGCCTGCCGCTGGGGCTCGCCGTGGCCAACATGCTGCCCGAGGGGTATGGCGACGTGCCGCCGGCCGCCGCCGATTCCGGCCTCGCCTCCTACTTCGCCACCCTCCTCGATCCGGCGCTGACGTGGCGGGACGTGGCCTGGCTGCAATCGATCACCCATCTGCCGGTGCTGGTCAAGGGGATCGTACGGGCCGACGACGCCGTGCGGGCCGCGGAGGCGGGCGCCGCCGGGATCGTGGTGTCGAACCACGGCGGCCGGCAGCTCGACACCTCGCCGGCCACGATCGACGTGCTGCCGGAGATCGCCGACGCCCTGAGCTCCCACGGACATCGTGTCGAGCTGCTGCTGGACGGCGGGGTGCGGCGGGGCACGGACGTGCTGAAGGCGCTCGCCCTGGGCGCCCGGGCGGTGCTGGTGGGCCGGCCCATCCTCTGGGGTCTCGGCGCTGCCGGCGAGGCCGGCGCGAGCCTGGTGCTGCGCATGCTCCGCGACGAATTCGATCTCGCCATGGCCCTGGCGGGAGCTCCCACGGTGGCGGACATCACCCGCGATCTGGTGCGGCGGGGACCGGCGGCATAGGACCTTGAACGGGCCGACGCTCTACGATCAGGAGGGCCGGCCCGTCACCCTCGGCTCCGAGCTGGGGAAGGGGGGCGAGGGCGCGGTCTTCACGGTGGTGGAGGCGCCGAAGCTGGCCGCCAAGGTCTACCACCAGCCGATCGATCCCCTGAAGGTCGAGAAGCTGGCGGCGATGGTCCACCAGCAGAGCGAGGGGCTGCTGGAGGTGGCGGCCTGGCCGGTCGGCATCCTCACCCGCTCTCTGGGAGGCCGCCCCGCCGGGCTGCTGATGCCGAAGGTCTCCGGCTACAAGCCGGTCCACCTTCTCTATGGCCCCAAGAGCCGTCTCGCCGAGTTTCCGCAGGTGACCTGGGCCTTCCTCGTGCACGCCGCGTGCAACCTGGCCCGCGCCCTGGCCGTGCTGCACGCGGCGGGCAACGTGGTGGGCGACATCAATCACGGCAACGTCCTGGTCTCCTCCAGCGCGGTGATAAAACTGATCGATTGCGACAGCTTCCAGATCCAGGCGGGCGAGCGGCGATACCTCTGCGAGGTCGGCGTGCCCACCCACACGCCCCCCGAGCTCCAGGGGCACAACCTGCGCACGGTGACGCGCACGCCCAACCACGACGCCTTCGGGTTGGCGGTGGTGATCTTCCAGCTCCTGTTCCTGGGCCGCCATCCCTTCTCGGGCACCTATCTGGGGCGGGGCGACATGCCGCTGGAGAAGGCGATCCGGGAGCTCCGCTTCGCCTACGGCCGTTCCGCGGAGGCCCACAAGATGCGGCAGCCTCCGCACACGCCGACGCTCGCCGTCGCCTCCCCCGCGGTGGCCGCGCTGTTCGAGCGGGCCTTCGCGCCGGGGAGCACGAAGGACGGCGCGCGCCCCCTGCCGCGGGAGTGGGTCGAGGCCCTGGAGAGCCTGCCGCTCCGCGCCTGCGAGCGCCGCAAGGTCCACGTCTTCGCCGGCGACCTGGAGTCCTGCCCCTGGTGTCTGATCGAGGTCACCACGGGCACGCTGCTGTTCAAGGGGGCGGACGTGGAGACCGCCGCCCAGGAGGCGTTCGACGTCGCCGCGGCGTGGAGCCGCATCCAGGCCGTCCCCTCTCCGTTCCCATCGCCGCAGTCGCTCTCCGACCCGCAGCCGCCCGCGTACTATTCCGCCGCGCTGTGGGGAGGCGTGAAAAAAATCTTTTTTCTCACGCTCACCTTTCTGGCCGGCCTCGCCATGTTTTCCACCGAAGCGCTCCTGTGGCTGGCGGTTGCCCTGACCGTCGGGATGGGGCCCGCCGCCCTGGTCTGTGTGGGGAAGCTGATCGCCGCGGCCAGCGCCCAGAGGAGGCTCGAGAAGCTCAGGAAGAGCTGGCATCCCCACTCTCCGGTCGACTCCTCCTTCGACGTCCTGCTGCAGAGCCTGGACCACGCCGTCAAGGCCTATCTCGACCTGCCCGCCCTGCGGAAGCGCCGGATGGATGAGCTCACGCAGGCGCTGCGCCAACGGCAGCTCGAGCAGTACCTGGACTCCCACCGCATCGACGGCTCCGGGCTCGAAGGCCTCACGCCGGGCGTGCTGGCGACCCTGCAATCGCACGGTGTCGAGACCGCGGCGGATGCCATGGCCATGAACCTGCTGAAGGTCCCGGGCCTCGGCCAGGTGCTGGTGGACCGGCTGCGCAAGTGGCGGCAGGATCTCGAGGAGGGGTTCGTGTTCGACGCCAGCCGGGGGATCGACGCCGACGATCTGATGGCGGTCAATGAGACCATCGGCAGGGTGCGGAAGGCTCTCGAGCAGGAGCTTCTCACGGGGCCGGACCGTCTGCGCAAGGTCGCCGACAACCTTCTGCACCGCCGCGAGGGCCTGCTGCCCCGGCTCATGGCGGCCCAGAATGCCCGCGACCGGGCGATGGAGGGCCTCCGCCAGTTCCTCTCCTGACCCGTTACGCCGGGAGTGCTAAGATGCCGCCCGATCCACCCAGCCCCTCTCTGGAGGCCGACATGTCCCAGTTCGACCAGGTCCCGTTCGCGGACGCCCAGTTCGCCGAGAACCCCGAGCCGCGCTGCCCCTGCCTGCTGCTGCTCGACACCTCCACCTCGATGTCGGGGGCGCCGATCCAGGAGCTCAACGACGGCCTCCGCCAGCTCAAAGAGGAGCTGATGGCGGACGCCATGGCCGCCAAGCGGGTCGAGGTCGCCGTCGTCACCTTCGGTCCGGTCCAGGAGATCACCGGCTTCCAGACCGCCGATGTGTTCCAGCCGCCGGCGCTGGAGACCACCGGCGACACGCCGATGGGAGCGGCGATCGCGCGCGGGCTCGAAATGCTCCACGACCGCAAGGAGATCTACAAGCAGAACGGGATCTCCTACTACCGCCCCTGGGTCTTTCTGATCACCGACGGCGCCCCCACCGACGACTGGCATGCGGCGGCGCGGCTCGTGCACGAGGGGGAGGGCGCCAAAGCGTTCATGTTTTTCGCGGTGGGTGTCGCGCAGGCGAACCTGGAGATCCTCCGCCAGATCGCCGTGCGCGAGCCGCTGCGGCTGCAGGGGTTGCGATTCCGCGACCTCTTCTCCTGGCTCTCGAACTCCCTGGGCTCGGTCTCCCGCTCGCAGATGGGCGAGCAGGTGCCGCTCCAGAACCCCACCGCCCCCGGCGGCTGGGCCACCGCCGGATGAGCTCGCCGGAGTGGCGGCTCGCCGCCGCGTCCGTCCTCGGGACCGCGCACGTCGACCTGGGCCTGCCCTGCCAGGACGCTCACCGGTGCAGCGTCCAGCGGACGTCCGGCGGCGAGCCCGTGCTGATCGCCGTGGTCTGCGACGGCGCGGGCAGCGCGGCGCGAGCGGACGCCGGCGCCCAACTCGCCAGCCAGATAATTCACGACGAGATCGCCGCCACCCTCGGCGCCGAGGGCTCCGGGGTCCGCGGCATCACCCAGGGCTGGATCGAGGAGCGGTTGGGCCGCTTCCAGGCCGCGGTGGCGGCGCGGGCGGAGGCCGAGGGGTGCCAGCCCAAGGATTTCGCCTGCACTCTCCTGGCCGCCGCCGTGGGCCCCGACTGCGCCGCCTTCTTTCAGATCGGGGACGGCGCCATCGTGATCGGGGAGGACGCTGAGACCTATCGCTGGATCTTCTGGCCCGATCATGGCGAGTACGAAAACGTAACCTTTTTCGCCACCGGGCCGGAGACGGCCGATCACCTGCAATTCGAGCTGGTGGAGAGGCGGATCGACGAGGTCGCGCTCTTCTCGGACGGCCTGCAACGCCTCGCGCTGCACTACCAGACCCGCACCGCCCACGCGGGCTTCTTCAAGCCCATGCTGGCCACCCTGCGCGCCGCGCCCGCGGACGCGCTGGAATCGCTCTCCACCCAGCTCGCGGCCTACCTCTCCTCGCCGGCCGTCAACGAGCGGACGGACGACGACAAGACGTTGGTCCTGGCCAGCCGCGGCGCGCTCTGAGCCGGACCGCGGCCAGGGTACTGCTTTTGCATATTCCAAAGTAAAGACGTGTCTCGCGAGCAGAGGTGCTCGGAAGACGACGATCGGTGGAGAACCAGCTATGTCAGCACAACGGTCTCGGAGTCTTCGTGTCCTCATCTGGGGGCTCGCCGCGGCGTGGCTCGCGGCCGGCTCCTCTCTGTGGGCCCAGACGGTGCCCCCGCACAACCACGTGGTGATCGTGGCGTTCGAAAACCACAGCTACGAGGCATCCAACAACGGGGTGGTGGGGCTCTCGTCGGCGCCGTACATGAACAGCACGCTGATCCCCAGCTACGGCCTGGCCGACCAGTTCTATCCCAACGCCCACGGCTCGATGAGCGAGTATTTCTACATGCTGGAGGGCACGCCGTACTGCACGACCTCGGGCACCGTCCATTGCGGCGGCAACCCCACCAACTTGGTGGCGGACGCGGATTCCCTCATCCGCGAGGTGATCACGGCGGGCAAGACCTGGAAGCAGTATACGGACTCGCTCCCGTCGCGGGGCTTCATCGTCGAGGAGCCGGACTGGATCGCCGGCTCCAACCCCGCGGGACACTACTACTCGCGCCACGCGCCGGCGATCTTCCTGAGCGACGTCCGCCAGGGCACGCCCCCGGACCAGGCGGTCGACTGCACGGGCGAGCCCAACGGCTACGACGCGGTCAAGCAGGCGTGCAACGTGGTCAACTTCGAGGACGCCGCGAGCGGCTTCCAGGCCGACCTCGACGCCGGACGGCTGCCCAACTTCTCGCTGGTGATCCCCAACGGCTGCAACGACGCCCACGACTGCGGCGTCTCCTCGGCCGACGCCTGGCTGCAGGCCAACATCGATCCGCTGCTGCGATCGAGCTATTTCCAGCCGGGAGGGGACGGGCTGCTGATCATCTGGTGGGACGAGGGGAGCCTCTCCGGAGCCTCGGGCACCTGCGCCAGCAGCGCGGGGGAGGACGACCGGGCCTCGGCCACCAGTTGCGGCGGCGGCGGCCGGACGGCATTGATCGTCGCCGCGCCCGACGCCGCCCCGGGCTTCCATTCGCAGACCTATTACCAGCAACCCTCCGTCACGCGGACGATCGCGAATGCCCTGGGGATCGGGGTCCCGCCGGCCGCGGCCTCCGCGACTCCGATGGCCGACTTCTTCACCACCCCGACCTCGAACATCGCTCCCTGGCAGGAGACCGACATCGGCGCCAT
>QHVW01000504.1 GCA_003223675.1 Acidobacteriota bacterium | reverse complement strand
ACACCGTCTTCTCGATCAAGCGCTTCATGGGGCGCAAGTACGCCGAGGTGAACGAGGAGATGAAGATGGTGCCCTACGAGGTCGAGCGGGCGGAGAACGGCGACGTGCGCGTCATCGTGGAAGGCAAGAAGTACTCGCCGCCCGAGATCTCGGCCATGATCCTCGGCAAGCTCAAGCAGGCCGCCGAGGACTATCTCGGCGAGAAGGTGGACCGCGCGGTGATCACCGTGCCGGCCTACTTCAACGACGCCCAGCGGCAGGCCACCAAGGACGCCGGCCGCATCGCCGGCCTGACCGTCGACCGGCTGGTCAACGAGCCGACCGCGGCGGCGCTCGCCTACGGCCTGGACAAGAAGAAGGACCAGACGATCGCCGTCTACGACTTCGGCGGCGGCACCTTCGACATCTCGATCCTCGAGGTGGGCGAGGGGGTGGTCGAGGTCAAGGCGACCAACGGCGACACCCACCTGGGCGGTGACAACATCGACCAGCGGATCATCGATTGGCTGCTGGAGGAGTTCAAGAAGGACCAGGGCATCAACCTCGGCAACGACCCGATGGCCATGCAGCGCCTGAAGGAGGCCGCCGAGAAGGCCAAGATCGAGCTGTCCAGCGCGCAGGAGACCGACATCAACCTGCCGTTCATCACGGCCGACGCGTCGGGCCCCAAGCACATGAACATCAAGCTCGCCCGGCCGAAGCTCGAGCAACTCGTCGAGGACCTGGTCCAGCGGTCGATCGGCCCCTGCCGCCAGGCCCTGAAGGACGCCGGCCTCGACGCCAAGCAGATCGACGAGGTCGTGCTGGTGGGCGGCCAGACCCGCATGCCGGCCATCCAGAAGGTCGTCAAGGACTTCTTCGGCAAGGAGCCCCACAAGGGCGTCAACCCCGATGAGGTGGTGGCGGTCGGCGCGGCGGTGCAGGGCGGCGTGCTGGCGGGCGACGTCAAGGACGTGCTCCTGCTCGACGTGACCCCGCTGTCGCTCGGCATCGAGACCCTGGGCGGTGTCGCCACCAAGCTGATCGAGCGCAACACCACGATCCCGACGCGGAAGAGCGAGATCTTCTCGACCGCGGCGGACAACCAGACGTCGGTCGAGGTCCACGTGTTCCAGGGCGAGCGCGAGATGGCGCGGGACAACCGCACGCTCGGCAAGTTCCACCTGGTGGGCATCCCGGCCGCGCCGCGCGGCATGCCGCAGATCGAGGTCGCGTTCGACATCGACGCCAACGGCATCGTCCACGTCTCGGCCAAGGATCTCGGCACCGGCAAGGAGCAGAAGATCACCATCACCGCTTCGAGCGGCTTGAACGACTCCGACATCGACCGCATGGTCAAGGAGGCCGAGTCGCACCGGTCCGAGGACCAGGAGCGGCGCCGGCAGGTCGAGGCGCGCAACAAGCTCGACACCCTGATCTACCAGACCGAGAAGACCTACGACGAGCACAAGGAGAAGCTCGGTCCGGACGAGAAGGGTGAGCTCGAGCGGGCGATCGCCGAGGCCAAGAAGGCCCTGGAAGGCGAGCAGTCCGCCTCGGATATGGAAGCGGCGGCCGAGCGCCTCACCAAGGCTTCGCACAAGCTGGCCGAGGTGATGTACCGGCAGCAGCAGGGCGGCGGCGCGGGTCCGGCCGGCGGCCCGACCGGCGGCGGCGCCGGTGCCACCAGCGGCGCCGGAGCCTCGGACGAGGTGATCGACGCCGAGTACGTCGAGAAATAAGAAGGGGTCAAGCAGCCATGGCGCCTCTCAAGAAGATCTACCTCGAAGAGCTGGCCCGCATCCAGGACCGCATCAACAGCCTCTTCGAGCAGGCGCTGCTCACCTCGGACTACGAGGATGCCGAAGGGGGTCTGCCGGGCACCTGGGCCCCCGCGGTCGACGTCCTCGAAACCGAGGACGCCTATCTCCTCTTCGCCGAGCTGCCCGGAGTCCGGCGTGACGATATCCAACTGCAGGTGCGGGACCGGCGTCTGGAGCTCTCCGGGCGCCGGGCCGCCCTGGGGGAGAACCTGAGCTTCCTCCGCATGGAGCGGAGCTACGGTCCCTTCCGCCGCACCTTCGATCTGGGAGCGCCCGTCGACGCCGACGGCATCGCCGCCGCCTATGAGGCGGGCGTCCTCCGCGTCCTCATCCCCAAGCGGAAGCCGAGCGGGGTCCAGGTCGAGATCGCCGAGGAGCAGGTCTGATGGCCACCCGCCGCAAGCCCGACCAGAAGTTCGTGATGATCAGCGTCGTGGCGGAGCGCTACAGCATCCATCCCCAGACGCTGCGGCTCTACGAGCGGGAAGGCCTCATCAAGCCCGCCCGCAGCGCCGGCAACACCCGTCTCTACGACGAGGAGGCGATCCGCCGCCTGGAGATCATCCTCACCCTGACGCGCGACCTGGGAGTCCACCTCGCGGGCGTCGAGGTGATCCTCAACATGCGCGAGCAGATGGAGAGGATGCAGGGCGAGGTGGACCGTCTGCTCGAATTCGTGAAGCGCCAGGCCGAGGAGCGCCGCGCCGACCCCAACCGCCAGCACGCCCTGGTGCGGCTCCACAGCGGGCCGCTCAGCAAGGTGCGGTAGGACCCTCATTTTGAGCCCCTCCTGGGGTCCGGCCCTCTTCTCCCGTCCATGCCCCCCCCAGGGGTGAGGGCTCGAAGGGGGCTTGCAATCTCTCTCTATCTGAATAAGATAGACCCCCTGTAGTAAACCAGCTCGATCGCTAGCACCAGGATCGCGGCGCCTTTTTCGAAGGGTCTGTCGTGATGAGAAAGGGCATCCGTGCTCTCGCCTGGACGGTCCTCGCGTCGTACCCCGCGCTCGCGCTCGC
>QHVW01000503.1 GCA_003223675.1 Acidobacteriota bacterium | reverse complement strand
GCCCACAAACGGCAACGCCGGCGGGAAGCTCCCGCGGGGGAACACCACGTCGCGGACCCCGGCCCGCAGCTTCTCGGCGGCGGCACGGTAGGCCGCCACGAACCAGGCGTAGGCATCCCGAAGCTCGAGACGGACAGCCTTGCTCGCCGCGTGGAAGGCCGGCGCGGGCGACTTCTTGGTCTTCTTCGGCCGCTGGAGCGGGTTCTGGGCCAGGACGGCCGCCACACCCAGAGGCTTGGCCCCCGTCCGCTTTCTCCGAGCAGCGACTTCGGACTCGATGTCCTCCACCAGGGCCGCGGCCCGGACGCGCCTCTGCTCTTCGGTCAGGTGTTTCCAGCAGGGCAGCGGATCGAGCTCCAGCACCTCCCGGGTCGCGTACTGGAGAAGATCGAACTTCTCCCCGCGGCGGCGCGCCAGGTACTCCTGGGTGCGGTCGAACCAGAGCCCTTCCAGAGCCTCGCCTTCGAGCAGCGCCCGCACGCAGTGGACCCCGGGCCAATCCCGGGGCCGATCCACAAGATCCTCCTTGGCCCCGTGCGCGAGACAGTACCGGAGTCGCTCGACCTGGGCAGCCTCCTCGTTGCTGATCACGATCGAGGTGTAGCGCCGGCCGAAGATCTTCTCCTTCCAGCCGGTCAGGCGCCCGACCTCCCTGGCCAGCTTCGAGAGGAAGTACCCCATAAACTTGGCGAGCCCTCGGGCATCCTCAACCCATAGCAGGATATGCATATGATTGGAGAGCCCTACGAAGAAACAGACCCGGACCTTGTCGTGGCGCTGCTTGGCCCGGGCGAGGGTCCCGATGATGATCTGGTTCATCAGGGGACTGGGACGGAACAGGAGACGGCTTTGGAGCGCCCGGCAGGTCACCTCGACCAGGGCTCCTCCTTCTGGGATGAAACGGATTGGTCGGCTCATATCACCCTCAGAAGACGGAAAATCGGCCCCAAAACTTATTCGCCCTAGAACCGCTTGGGTTTGCGAGGGGGGTAGACGAGCCTTTTCGGTATTTCAGAACAGAGCGGTTGATGGGGCGACTCGCCCTCATCCAGGCCTCGGCGAGGGGCTGCAGGTGCCCTCCGAGTTGGCGAATCCGCTGGCACCTCGATCTCTCTCCCCTCGATCCGCCTGAGCTCCCGATCGAGAGAGCTCGAGGCGTGCAGAGCACCACCGGTCGAGCCAGCTTGACGCCTCATCCCGGAGCCCTTGCTTGAAGAAGCCCGCCATGTGCTCGGCTTCAAGTCCAAGACCGACACGGTCGTGCTGGCTCTTCAAGAGCTGGTCCGCAAGCGCCGGATCGAGGAGCTGAAGTCTCTGCTGGGGTCAGTCAGCCTGGAAATCGACATCCCGAAATCCCGTCGCCGCCCGTGATCTTCGTCGATACCTCGGTGTGGATATCCGCTTTCCGGTCCGCTTCCGGAGTCGAAGCCACGCACCTGCGCGAGATCCTGGATGCAGACTTGGTGGCACTGGCCGCTCCGGTTCGGATCGAGGTCCTGGTTGGCGCCTCGCTCCAGGACCGGCCCCGTCTTCGTCGCCTGTTTTCCGCATTGCCGACCTTCTTTCCGGACGGCGAGACGTGGAAGCTGATCGACTCTTGGCTGGATAGGGCGTCCCGAGCCGGGGAGCAGTTCGGGTTTGCGGATCTTCTGATCGGCGCTCTAGCCGCGCAGCAGGGCTCGGCCGTGTGGTCTCTGGATAGCGACTTCCCGAGAATGGCGGCGTGTGGCCTCCTCCAGGTTCATTACCCAGAGAAGTGAGGGCCTCACCCAACTGAGGGAACAACCCCCGGAACGAGAACCTCCTCGGCCTCCTGGGGGGGAATAGGTGCGGGAATAGGTGCCACCCATCGGGAAGGACGTCGATGAGGTTGACTACGAGGACTACCACTGAGGCTCGAAGTATGAAAATGCACAATCCACCGCATCCGGGCGAAGTCTTGAGGTCGCTGTGCTTGGAGCCGCTGGGCTTGACGGTCAGCGATGCGGCCAGAGCGCTGGGCGTCAGCCGCAAAACGCTCTCGGGGATCGTCAATGGGCGCGTGGGGATCAGCCCTGAGATGGCAGTACGTCTTTCCCTGGCGTTCGACACCACGGCGGAGAGTTGGCTCAACCAGCAGGTTCAGTACGACCTCTGGCGGGCGGAGAAGAAGCGCGCTTCGCTCCGAGTGACGCGGCTCGCAGCGGCGTAGCGGAACGGGTGCGCCGAAACAGGTGCGCGCCAACAGGAACAGGTGCCACCCTCTTCGACGAAGAGAAGCCTCGATAACGCCGATTCTCCCCCCTCCCCCCGCCTCCTGGACGAATCGGCTGGCACCTGGATAGGAGGGGCACGGCAAGCCCGTTTGGGACGCGGTACGCTTCCGTGGGACGCGGCGGGCTTGTACAGGGCACGGCACGCTTCCGCGCGGCGCGGTAAGCTTCCGCGAGACGCGGCAAGCTTGGACATCGCGCGGCCGCCATCTTTGCGGTGCGGCAAGCTTATTCGGGACGCGGTAAGCTTCCGCGGGACGCGGCAAGCTTGGACAGCGCGCGGCAGCCATCTTTGCGACGCGGCAAGCTTATTCGGGACGCGGTAAGCTTCCGCGGGACGCGGCAAGCTTGGACAGCGCGCGGCAGCCATCTTTGCGGCGCGGCAAGCTTATTCGGGACGCGGTAAGCTTCCGCGAGACGCGGCAAGCTTGGACAGCGCGCGGCAGCCATCTTTGCGGCGCGGCAAGCTTATTCGTGACGCGGTAAGCTTCCGCGGAACGCGGCAAGCTGGTAGATCGCACGGCACGCTTCCGTATGGCACGGGGAGCTTCCAGGCGGCGCGGGAAGCTTGCGAGCAATGCGGCAAGCTTCCAGCGAGACGCCCCGAGCTTGGAGGTCGCGCGGCCGGCATCCATGCAGCACGGCAAGCGCATTTGTGACACGGCAGGCATCCCGACGACAACGTACGCCTCCGCGGGATATGGCAAGCTTGTGGATCGCACGGCCAGCATCCGCGCGGCACGGCGACCGGACCGGACGCTGTTGCCGACGGCTTTCGCCTGGATGCCGGTGCCTCAGTCTCGCCCCACGAGGTGCCACCCGAGCACGCTTGCGGCAGAATAGGCCCCGTGACCTGGAAACGACTCCTCGAAGGCGACCTCGCCCTGCGCTCTCTGCAAGCGGTGGAAGACGTCGCCCGGGCTCTCGAAAGCTACACGCCGCCGGCGGACGATCCGCGGTTCCCTTCCCTGGCCAGCGGCGCGGCGGGCGAAGCCCTCCTCCATGCCTACCTGGCGCTGCTCAACGGCGACGAGCATCAGGCCGAGCGCGCCGCGACGCTTCTCGAAACGGCGGAGCCACTGGCAGGTGCCACCCAAACAGTCAGCCAGAGATTAAATGCGTGGCGGTGGCAGCGCTGAAACACGCGGATGCCACCGCCGGCGCGTCACGGTTCCTCGTTACAGACAGCTAGTGTCGGTATTCGAGCAGTAGGCTCCCTGCGTACACCCATAGGTGGTCCCACTAGGACAGTGATAGTAGCAACAACACTCCACGCCCGCGGGTCCTGTACAGGTTGTATAGCACTCCTTCGAGCAACCGCCTATCGAGCCCCCATCATCCGGGGGGAGCTGCTGGTCGGGCTCACCATAGAGAGGCGAGAGGCTGAGGGCCAATGCGACAACGAGTCCAAGAAGCTTGAAGCGCATAGATACCTCCTTATCGTTGAGAGGCGATTATAGTCCCTCGCCATCCTCCGGAACGACTTTCTGCCGAACAGGTGCCACCCCAACAGTCATAGAAGACTATCGATAAGCACCCATTCTCCCCCCTCCCCCGCCCTAAGACCCCTCTCCGGTGGTCTTTCGACGCCCTCCCGGCGCCTACCAGCCCCAAATCCAGCCGGAATTGCCGACTCAAACTTCCGGTATTCTCGCCCGAACACCCAGTCCAGATACACCTCCACCGTCCGCTCCTCCCAGGAGCGCCGACTTCAGGCTCCCATCAGGTCCAGAACAACGCCCGCCGGCCTATCAGCCCACAAACGGCATCGGCGGCGGGAAGCTCCCTTGGGGGAACACCACGTCGCGAATCCCGGCCCGGAGCTTCTCGGCGGCGGCACGATAGGCCGCCACGAACAGGGCGTAGGCGTCCCAGAGCTCGCGGCGCACGGCCTTGCTTGCCTCGTGGAAGGCCGGCGCGGGAGACTTCTTGGTCTTCTTCGGCCGGCGGAGAGGATCCTGGCCGCACCCTACCGGACAGGTGCCACCTTAATCGATAGAGCACCAAGTGCTCACCGAGCTGCGTTGAAGCGCACGACCATGGCCGCCGCCGGATCCTCCGG
>QHVW01000587.1 GCA_003223675.1 Acidobacteriota bacterium | reverse complement strand
CTGCTCTCGGCCATCGGCATCGCCGGCATGGACCGCATGATCCAGGCCAACGTGATCGCCACCTCCGGCCGCGCGGTGGAGGCGGCCGGCGACGTCGACGTGCTGCTGCTCGACAAGACCGGCACCATCACGCTCGGCAACCGGCAGGCGACCGAATTCCTCCCGGCCGAAGGGGTCGCCGAGGCCCGCTTCGCCGACGCGGCCCAGCTCTCCTCGCTGGCCGACGAGACCCCCGAGGGGCGGAGCATCGTGGTGCTGGCGAAGGAGAGATATAAAATCCGCGAGCGCGACATCCACGCGCTGCACGCTCATTTCGTCCCCTTCACCGCGCAGACGCGCATGAGCGGCGTGGACCTCAACGGGCACCAGCTCCGCAAGGGGGCGGCCGACGCCATCGAGATGTTCGTCACCACTCTGGGCGGCCTCTTCCCGGTGGACGTGCGGAGCAAGGTCGAGACGATCGCCAAGGCCGGCGGCACGCCGCTGGTGGTGGCCGAGGGGCCCCAGGTGCTGGGCGTGATCCATCTCAAGGACATCGTCAAGGGGGGGATCCGCGAGCGCTTCGGGGAGCTGCGCGCCATGGGGATCAAGACGGTGATGATCACCGGCGATAATCCGCTGACCGCCGCCGCCATCGCGGCCGAGGCGGGCGTGGACGACTTCCTGGCCCAGGCGACCCCGGAAACCAAGCTCAAGCTCATCCGCGATTATCAGGCCGGCGGACGGCTGGTGGCGATGACGGGGGACGGCACCAACGACGCGCCGGCGCTCGCCCAGGCGGACGTGGCGGTGGCGATGAACGCCGGCACCCAGGCGGCCAAGGAGGCCGCGAACCTGGTGGACCTCGATTCCAATCCCACCAAGCTGATCGAAACGGTGGAGATCGGCAAGCAGCTCCTGATCACCCGCGGCACCTTGACCACCTTTTCCATCGCCAACGACGTGGCCAAGTACTTCGCCATCATCCCGGCCGCCTTCGCCACCACCTACCCGGTGCTCGACCGGCTCAACCTGATGCACCTCGCGAGCCCGCAGAGTGCCATCCTGTCGGCCGTCATCTTCAACGCCCTGATCATCATCGCGCTGATCCCGCTGGCCCTGCGGGGCGTCAAGTTCCGCCGCCGCTCGGCCTCGCGCCTGCTGCGCGACAACCTTCTGATCTACGGCCTGGGGGGAGTGATCGTGCCGTTCATCGGCATCAAGCTGATCGATCTCATCCTCGTGGCCCTGAGGCTGGTATGAAAAACCTCGTTACCGCCGTACTGATCTTCCTCGTCCTGACCGTGATCACCGGTCTGGTCTATCCTCTGCTCGTGACCGGCATCGCGCAGGCCGTCTTCCCCCATCAGGCGAACGGCAGCCTGATCGTGCAGAACGGCAAGGCGGTCGGTTCCGAGCTGATCGGCCAGCCGTTCGCCGGCCCGCGCTACTTCTGGGGCCGCCCCTCGGCCACCACGCCTCCCTATAACGCCGCGAGCTCGACCGGCTCGAACCTGGGACCGACGAACCCGGATCTCATCAAGCGCGTCAAGGGGGACGTCGAGCGCATCCAGAAGGCGCATCCGGGCAAGGGGCCGGTGCCCGTCGATCTGGTGACCACCTCGGGCTCCGGGCTCGATCCCCACATCAGCCCGGCCGCCGCCTTCTATCAGGTGGACCGCGTCGCCGCCGCCCGCGGGCTCGCTCCCGCGGCGGTGCGCCGGCTGGTCGACCAGCACGTCGAAGGGCGATGGCTGGGATTGATCGGCGAGCCGCGGGTGAATGTGTTGGAGGTGAATCTGGAGCTGGATCGCTTGGCGGGAGCGCGGTGATGGTCGGCGCGTTGGCCCCTCATCACCCCGGCCCTCTTCTCCCATCCCTCCACCCGCCCGCCGGGGAGAAGAGGGAGACCGACGCTGGAGGTTTTCGTAGGGGCGGCCCTGTGTGGCCGCCCTGGGTGGGTGGGATCGCAGGGCCTGAACAGGCCCTCCCCCGCCCAGGGCGGCCACACAGGGCCGCCCCTACAAGCCCCCTCTCTCCCCGGCGGGCGGGTGGAGGGATGGGAGAGAGGGGGTTGGGGGAGTGAGGGTTCGCCCCGACCCCGACGCCCTGCTCGCCCTCGCCAAAGCCGAGGAGGAGCGGGAGCGCCGGGGCAAGCTCAAGGTTTTCTTCGGCGCCACGGCCGGGGTGGGGAAGACCTTCGCCATGCTGCAGGCGGCGCAGGAGCTGAAGCGCCGGGGTATTGACGTCGTCGTCGGGTGGGTGGATACCCACGGCCGCAAGGAGACCGAGGCGCTGCTCGCAGGGTTGGAGGTCCTGCCTCCCCGCCTCGACGAGCATCGCGGCGTGACGCTCAAGGAATTCGACCTCGACGCGGCCCTGGCGCGGCGGGCGGCCGTGACCCTGGTCGACGAGCTGGCCCACACCAACGCGCCGGGCTCGCGCCACGCCAAGCGCTGGCAGGACGTCGAGGAGCTGCTCGCCGCGGGGCTCGACGTCTACACCGCGTTCAACGTCCAGCACCTGGAGAGCCTGAACGACCTGATCGGCAAGATCACCAGCGTCGTGGTCCGCGAGACCGTGCCCGATTCGATCCTCGAGCGGGCCGATCAGGTCGAGCTGGTGGACCTGCCGCCGGAGGAGCTGCTCAAGCGCCTCCAGGAGGGGAAGGTCTACATGCCCGACCAGGCGGAGCGGGCGATGCAGAGCTTCTTCCGGCCGGGCAACGAGCTGCACGGCGTGGCCGAGACCTGGCCGGTGGCCGAGCGGCTGCTGGTGGCGGTCAGCACCGGCCCCAACGCCTCCCGCCTGGTGCGCGCCGCCCGCCGGCTCGCCGAGCGCCTGCGCGCCGAGTGGGTGGTCGTCTACGTGGAGTCTCCAGCCGAGCTCCGCCTCCCCAAGGAGGACCGCGACCGCGTCTGGCAGACCCTGCGGCTGGCCGAGCGGCTGGGGGCCGAGACGGTCACCTTGAGCGGCGAGCAGCCGGCCGCGGAAATCCTGCGGTATGCCCGCCGGCGCAACGTCTCCAAGATCGTGGTGGGCAAGCCCACCCGCGCGCGCTGGCGGGATTACCTCTTCGGCTCCGTGCGCGACCAGCTCGAGCGCGCGAGCGGCGACATCGACGTTTACGTGATCGCGGGCGAGGCGGGGGAGGGGTGGCCGGCCTCACCGCGGCGCGCCCGCCGCGAGCGGGACGCCCGGCGCTACGTCGCGGCCCTGGCGATCACCGCGCTCACGACCGGGCTCTCGTTCCTGGCGCACCCCTGGCTCCGGCAGGCCAACCTGGTGATGATCTATCTGCTCGGCGTGGTCGTCACGGCCTTCCTCTTCGGCCGCGGCCCCTCGATCCTCGCCGCGGTGCTGAGCGTGGCGTCCTTCGATTTCTTCTTCGTCCCGCCGTATTACAACTTCGCCGTCTCGGACACCGAATACCTGATCACCTTCGCCGTGATGCTGATCACCGCGCTGACGATCTCGACCCTCACCGTGCGCCTCCGTCAACAGGCCGAGGCCGCGGACGACCGGGAGCGGCGCACGGCGGCGCTCTACGCCATGAGCCGGGATCTCGCGGCGGCCAAGGACACGGACGAGATCCTCAAGGCCGCGGCGAGCCACATCCACTCCGTCTTCCTGAGCCAGGTCCTCCTGCTCCTGCCGGACGAGCAGGGAAAAGTGAGTGAAAGGGCGGGGGAGAGCGTCACCTTCATCCTGGACACCCGGGAGGCCGCGGTGGCGCAATGGGTCTTCGATCACGGCCAGGCCGCCGGCAAGACCACCCAGACCCTGCCCGCCGCGAAAGGGCTCTATCTTCCCCTCAAGACCTCCCGCGGCGTGGTAGGTGTGCTCGGCGTCCATCCCGCGGACCCGGGCAGCCTCGCCTCCCCGGAGAGGCTTCACTTCCTGGAAGCCTTCGCCAATCAGATCGCGCTGGCGGTGGAGTAGACGCCGGGCCTTACTTGCACCCGCCGCCGCCCAGGCTCGCCAACGCGGCGCAGGCGTCCACCTCGCTCTCCAGCAGGAGGGCGGCGATGCCGGAGACCTCGGCGGCGGCGGCCGAGCTGCCGGAGAAGAGGTCGTAGGTGCCGTGGGGCATGGTGGTCAGGATGTCGATCCCCGGCGCCGCCAGGACGGCGCGGGAGTGGCCGGCCGGCACGGAGGGGGGGCCGTTGAGGTCGTCGCTCCCCATCACGCCGATCACCCCCTTGTGATTGGCGGGGAAGTCCTGGTTGGGCGTGCCGCCCTCGGCCGCCACCACCACGATTCCCTTGGCCAGGGCGCGGTCGATCAGCTTGCCGAGTATCGGGTCCGTGGGGCCGGCCAGGCTGAAGTTGAGCACCTGGGGGGGCTCCCGGATCCTGGGGGAGAGGGCGAAGTCCACCGCCAGGGCCAGCGTATAGCTGTTGCAGACCGCCTGGCGGGCTCCCGGCGGCTGCTCCCAGCAGGCCTTGAGGGCGTAGATCTCCGCCTGCGGCGCGGCGCCGGCGATGCCGGTGCCGTTGTCGGCGGTCGCCGCGATCAACCCGGCCACGGCGGTGCCGTGGATGTCGTTGGCGAAGGAGCCCTTCCCCCGGTCGACGAAGCTCTGCGCGATCTTCACCCGGTCCCGCAGGTCGGGATGGTCGAAGTCGACGCCGGTGTCCACCACGGCGACCTTCACCCCCTTGCCGGTGGCGAAGCGGTGCGCCTGGTCGAGCCGGAGAGTGGTCGAGCCGTGCTGGAGCTGCGCGTAGGGATCGCCTCCCTGCGTCCGGAAGGTCTCCACGGCCTGCGCGAGGCTCACCCGGGAGTCCAGGGAGAGACGCTTGACGACCTCGTGCACCGAGCCGCCGCGGGGGACCTCGAAGACGACGCACTGCTCGCCGAGCGACTCCATGGTCCAGGCATGGACGACGTTCAGCCCGTAGCGCCGGGCAAGGTCCGCGGTGTTCTGCGCCCAGATCACGGGCAGGGCCGGCGCGTAGGTCACCATCACCTGCTGATCGGTCGGAGGGGGAACGGCGGGAGCGCCGCCGTCCCGGAAGGCGCCGGGAGGCGCGCTCGCGCAACCCAGGGTGAGGAGCAGGGCGCCGAGCACGGCGCCCCGGAGGCCGGCGGTCACTGTGCGGCCTCTCCCGGCCCTCCGGCGGCGGGCTGGGCGAACATCACCACCTGCGGCTCGGAGCGGAGGCGGGCCAGCACCACGTCGGTCGGATCGCCGGCGGCGGGGACCTCGACCACGTAGGCGCCGCTCGGCGAGGGGCCGGCGGTGATCTTGCCGCGAATCCCCTGCAGGAGCTCCCGGATCTCCTTCTCGGTCGCCCTGGGGGAGAACATCACCCGCAGGCGGACCGTGGGGACCGGCGCCGGCGCCGGATCCGATTTGGTGACGAAAGTCTGGTTGGTCGGGCGCAGGGAGCTCCATCCCAGGAATCCGACGAGCAGGAGGATCACGGCGGCCTGGGCCACCAGGGCCCCGCGCAACGGGCGGGGCGTCGCCTGCACCAGGGAGCGCAGGGGCGCGAGGAGGCGCCAGGGGCCGGCGCTCTCCTTCTCCTCGCGCTCGCTCTCCTCGATGCGGGCGAGCATCCGCTGGAGCTGCACCGGGTGCGGAGCGGGGGCGACCTCGCCGCCCTTCGCCACCTCCCCGGCCGTTCGCCGGCAGATCCGCTCCTCTTCCTGGCAGCGGAGGCATGCCGCGAGATGGGTCTCGACCCGCTCTCGTTCCCGTTCGGCAAGGCTTCCGTTGACGTACCAGGGGAGCAGCTCCCAGACCCGCTGGTGGACCCGCTCGCCGTGAGCCTCCTGTTCTCGCATGGTCTTATCTCCTAACCCGCGTATCCGGACACGCCCATTCCCGGCAGCAATTCCCTCAAGCGCCGACGGGCGTGGAACATCCGCGTCTTCACCGTGTTCACCGGGCAGCCCACGATCTCCGCGATCTCGGGGTAGGCGAGCCCGTAGTAGTAGGTCAGCTCGACGACCGCCCGCTGCTCCGGCGACAGGGAGCCGAGCGCCCGGCCCAGCACCCCCGCCAGCTCGCGTCGCGCCGCCAGGCTCTCGGGCTCGTCCCGGTCGACCGGCTCGGGCCCCCCTTCCGCATCGCCGTCCACCTCCGCCGGCCGCCGGGCCAGCGCCTTGAGCCCCTTGTGGTAGGCGATGCCGAAGATCCACGTCGAGGGGCGCGAGCGGCCGTCGAAGCTCGCGGCCCCCTTCCAGATCGCCAGCATGACGTCGTTGAGCACCTCCTCGACCAGATCCACCCGCCGGGTGAGCTTCAGCAGATACCCGAACAGGCGCCGGTAGTAGAGATGGTAGAGCGCTTCGAAGGCCTTGCGGTCCTTCGTGGCAACCCGCCGAAGCAGCGTGAGCTCGTCGGTGGACGTCATTACGTACAGTATGACCCGAAAACGGGGGAAACGGTTCAACCGCTCGCCCCTCGCCCGTTTCCTCCCGATCTTGAACCCTTTTTTCGTCTTCTGGAACCAACCTCATCGCAGTCGGATCCGGCCTGCCTTTCACGGCGCATCGAAAGGAGGTCCCAACATGAGGAAGCCTTGGAGGTTGGCCCTGACTCTAGCAGCCC
>QHVW01000586.1 GCA_003223675.1 Acidobacteriota bacterium | reverse complement strand
GGGGGTGGTGAAGCAGGTCAAAGCGTCGGCCTCGTCGAGGCGGAGGCCGTCGCGCACCTTGGCGGCGATATCCTGAAGAGGCGACGGGAACGCCTCGGGACGGATCGGAGAGGGAGTCTCGGTAGTCATCGCGAAGCCAGTATATCAAGGGCGGTCGCGGCGAAGAGCCAGACCGAGAGCGCGCCGTTGGCGGTGAAGAAGGCGGCGTTGAGGTGGGACAGGTCCCCCGGCCGCACCACCCAGTGCTGGTAGGCGATCAGGAGGAGGCACCCCACCCAGCCCACCCAGTACGGGGTGCCAAGCCCGCCCGGGTAGACGCTGGGGAGCAGGGCGAGCAGGGTGAGCGTCAGCACGTGGAAGGCGCCGGAGATCCAGAGCGCGCCCCTCACCCCGAAACGGGCGGGGATCGAGAACAGCCCCGTCCGGCGGTCGAAGTCGAGGTCCTGAAGGGCGTAGAGGACGTCGAAGCCGGCCGTCCAGGTGAGCACGGCCAGGGCGAGGATCACCGGCGTGGCCTGGACGTCCCCCCGCACGGCGATCCAGGCGCCGAGGGGAGCACCGGAGAGCGAGAGCCCCAGAAACAGGTGGGCGGCCCAGGTGAAGCGCTTGGTGTAGGAATAGAGGAAGAGGACGGCGAGCGCCAGGGGCGAGAGATAGAACGCCAGCGGGTTGAGCTCCCAGGCGGCGAGCACCAGCACGGCGGCGCTGACGGCCGTGAACAGGGCGACGGCCCCGGGGGAGACCAGACCCGCCGGCAGGGCGCGGCCGGCGGTGCGCGGATTGGCGGCGTCGATCCGCCGGTCCGCCAGCCGGTTGAACGCCATGGCGGCGCTACGCGCTCCCACCATGGCGATCACGATCCAGAGCACCGTCCGCCACGGGGGCCACCCCCCCGCGGCGAGCAGCATCCCCAGGAAGGCGAACGGCAAGGCGAACAGCGTGTGCTCGATCTTGATCATCTCGAGCACGGTCGAGAGGGTGCGGAGGGGTCGCATGGAGGGGGATTGTAGCGGAGGGGATGCAGGAGGGATGAATTCGTAGGGGTGGCCCTGCGTGGCCGCCCTGGAAGGGGGGCGGTCCTGGTCCTGCGGTTCCCACCCCCACCCAGGGCGGCCACGCAGGGCCCGCCCCTACATGTTCCCTCACTCCCAGGCTGGCGGAGTGCCAGCATCTTGCTGACATCCTGATGACACGACAGGTGCCCCAGGACCGACGCTGGCGCAGATCCCAAGCCGCAACATACCGGCCAAGAGCCTCTAACAAACCCGGCCCAACGGGCCGGCCTCTTCGGGGCTGGGCGGCCAAGCGGAGCTCCTTCCAGCGCCGGCGCCGGTAGAGCCGAAGACCCTTCCCCGGCTCGGTGCCGGCGATCAGGAGCTGTCTGCCATCGGGCATCCATCGCGCTGCCACCGCGTCCATGGCCGTAGGCGGCAGCGCCTGCGGCTCGCCCGCTCCGGTCGGCAGGAGGAACAAGGCGCCAGTCGCCCAGTCGCCGTTCCATCTTCTCGAAACGTCCGGCGTCTGTTATCCTCCCTGAGAGAATAAAAGCTCTTGGGACAACACGACTCCAGCTATCATCTGTTCTTCTCCAATTCCCGGATGATCCGCGATCTCCTTGACGAGATCCTCGGCGAGGCCTGGGTAAGCCTCCTCGACCTGGCCTCAGCGGAAAGGGTACCCAACTCCTTCACCTCCAGGGGACACCAAAAACGCGAGAGCGACATCATCTGGAAGCTCCGCCGCAAGGACAACGACGAGCCGGTCTATGTCTATATCCTGCTCGAATTCCAGTCCCGGCCGGACCGCTACATGGCGGTCCGCCTGATGACCTACATGGGGCTGTTCTTCGAGCACTTGATCGCCCAAGGCCTCCTGCCGGATTCGGGCAAGCTGCCGCTGGTCATCCCCGTAGTCATTTACAATGGGATCGGCGCGTGGAAGCCGGCACTGGAGTTGTCCGAGCTGATCGAGAGGCTGGATCCCTCAGCCGAGCCGTATGTGCCACGGCTCCACTATCGGCTGGTCCACGAGGCGAAGGTGCCGCTGGCGTTGCTCGAAGCGAGCGAGAGCCCGGTGGCCGACTTGTTCCGGATGGAGAGGAGCAGGGCCTGGGACGAGATGCTCGGAGGCATCGGCCGGCTGCGGCAGCATGTGGGGAACGATGAGTCTTTGCGCCGTGCCTTCGAAGCCTGGATGGAGAACGTGATCTTCCCCCGTCTGGGGTTGTCGTCCGACGAAATCCCTGGGCGGTTGAGCCTGGAAGGAGCTGAAACCATGTTGGCGGAACGCATTGACGAATGGAACCGGAAGCTCGCTGAGGAGAGCCTTCAGAAGGGCCGCCAGGAAGGAGAAGCCCATGCTTTGCTCCGGTTGCTGGAGAAGAAGTTCGGCGCTCTCCCCAAGGGTGTCCAGAAGCGGATCGCAGGTGCCGAGCTCGAGCGGCTCTTGGAATGGTTCGACCGTGCCGTGACCGCGGAGAGGCTTGAGGACGTCTTCTCCGGCTAGGGCCTAGCCACTGAGGAGCCAAGGCACTCCCCCCACGCGAAATTTGCCTCTCTCGTGCGAGCAGGCGCCCGCGCCCTCCGGATCGCCGTTTCTCCCGTTCACTTCCGCGGTTTTGCCTACCGCTTCTCCGCCCGCGCCCTCCCGTTTTCGCTCGGCCCCAACGAAGGGCGATATGCGCCCACTGGTTTTCCATGTTTGCCCTCGGTTGGGCAATGCTGCCACTCTGGAGGGCGCGACAGGAAAAGCGCAGG
>QHVW01000240.1 GCA_003223675.1 Acidobacteriota bacterium | reverse complement strand
AGGCACGAATCCACAGCACACCGTGGCGAAAATGAGTGCTTCGAAAAGCGCCGCATAGCCCGGGTCGTAGGGACAGTTGATGAAGACCGACTTCTCGGGCTCGATCCTCATACGGAGCTGAGGCTACTTAAACTCCGCCGCCACCTGCCGGATGTAGGACAAGCGTTCCCTCTGCAGCCGCCGGTCCTCCTGAAGGGTGTCGAGCAGCTTGCCCGTGGTCCGGAGATCGGTCTCACTCTTCAGAATCTTGATCAGCCCGGAGACCGCCTGATCCCAATCCCGAGAGGGGTCTTCGACCCGGATCGCCGCGGTGCCATGGCTCCAATGGACCGCGCTGCGCACGAAGCCCGGCAACGTGGCATCACCGAGAAGGAACGCGATCAGGTGCTTGTTGGAATCGCGCCAGACCGCTTCGAGAGCCGTCATCGACTCGAACCGCTGCCGGTCGTTGGCGGCGCTCTCCGCTCCGATCACCACGACGATGTTCTTCGCATCCGCGATGCCCTTCTCGATCTGCTCTCGCACGGCAGCCGCAGACCCATGGTGATCGGCGCTGAGCCACGTCGACACACCGCTCCTGCGGAGAGCCGCGTCGAGCCGAGCCGCCCAGACCTCCTCGGCGGGTGAGTACGTGATGAAGGCGTCGATTTCCATAACCCGTTACCTCACCAACATTTTAACATGCCAAGCGGGAAAATGGGAGCCCCTACACGATCGTCAGCCGCGGCTTCATCTCGTCCTGCCGCGCCACCTCCGCGACCACCGCCTCGGCCACGTAGCGGAAGGCGAGGGCGTGGGGGCCCTGCGGATTCTCGACCGTGATCGGCACGCCGGCGTCGCCGCCGAGCACGATCTGCGGATCGAGCGGGATCGAGCCCAGGAAGGCGGTCCCCAGCAGCTCGGCCGTCCGCTGGCCGCCGCCGTGCTTGAAGATGTCGGTCGTCTGGCCGCAGTGCGGGCAGAGGAAGGTGGACATGTTCTCGACGATGCCGATCACCGGCACGTTGACCTTGCGGAACATGGCCAGCCCCTTGCGGGCGTCGATCAGCGCCACGTCCTGGGGCGTGGTCACGATCACCGCGCCGGCCAGAGGGATCTTCTGGGTCACCGTGAGCTGGGCGTCCCCGGTGCCCGGCGGCAGGTCGAGGATCAGGTAGTCGAGCGCTCCCCATTCGACGTCGCCCAGCATCTGCTCGATCGCCCGCATCACCATCGGGCCGCGCCAGATGACGGGGGTGTCGGTCTCCAGGATGAAGCCGAGCGACATCAGCCGCAGGCCGTATTTCTCGAAGGGGTAGATGCGGTTGCCCACCACCCGCGGCTTCTGGGTGATGCCGAACATGGTGGGCACCGAGGGGCCGTAGATGTCCGCGTCGAGGAGCCCCACCCGGTGGCCGAGCTGCGCCAGCGACACCGCCAGGTTGGCCGCCACGGTCGACTTGCCTACGCCGCCCTTGCCGCTGGCGACCGCCACCACGTGCCGGACCTCGGGGATGAGGTGGGAGTCCTGGGCGATCGCCTTCTGGGCCGCCTCCTCGCGGGCGGGGGGCTTGACCACGTTCATGTTGACCTGCGCCTTGGCCACCCCCGGCACGGCGCGCACGGTCCGCTCCACCTCGTCGCGCACCTTCTCGCCGGCCGCGGGGTTGTGGGTGGACATCTGGAGGTCCACCACCACCATGCCGGCGTTGGCGCTGATCTGGTGTACGAAGCCGAAGGAGACGATGTCCCGGCTCATGCCGGGGAACTTCACCGTCTTCAGAGCATCCCAGACGGCGGATTCGAGATCTTGTGACATGAAGGAAGCCTACCATTGTAGGGGCGGCCCTGTGTGGCCGCCCTGGGCGGGCGAGGACTGCCGGGCGGCCACACAGGGCCGCCCCTACACCTCACTGATCTCTCCGGGGTCGAGCCCGGCGGGCCCGGCGATGCGGCGCCGCACCTCCGCTGTCAGCTCCTTCTTCCGCCGCAGCCCGTAGGCGGCGGTGTCGATCGGCGCGCCGTAGGTGACCGTGACGATGCCGGGATGGATCGCGAAGCTGCTCTTGCCCTGGATGGCCCGCGAGCCGCGGATGCCCACCGGCACGATGGGGAGCCCGCTCTTCAGGGCGAGCAGGAAGCCGCCGCGCTGGAAGGGGAGGAGGGTGTCGTCCAGCGACCGGGTCCCCTCGGGGAAGAGGAGCATCGAGGTCCCCTGGCGCAGCCGGGCGAAGGCCGAGGCGAAGGTCTGGGTGGCGCTGCTGCGGTCGGCGCGGTCGACGGGGATGAACCCTCCCGCCCATAGGGCCCAGCCGAAGACGGGGATCTGGAACAGGCTGCGCTTGGCCACCATGCGGATCTGCCCCGGAGAGGTCGCGATCAGCACCGGGATGTCGAACAGGCTCTGGTGGTTGGCGAGGAAGACGTAGCTCTTTCCCGGCTCCAGCTCCGGTGCGTAATGGACCTCGACCCGCACCAGGCTGGCCGCCAGCACGGAGCTCGACCAGATCCGCATGACGGCGAACGACCAGGTCCCCCGCGGCGGGATCCAGGCGACCAGGAGCGTCACCACCGCCAGGAGGGTGGAGCCCACGAGGAGGAAGAGGTTGCCGGTGAAGGTGGCGAGGGCGGTCAGCCAGAGCGGGGGTCGGTGCGGGGGGGAAAGGTCGGCCAAGGCGGTCTCCGGTCGGAGGTGGTATCATACCCCGCGCGGTTTTCCTGGCCGCCATGACCTCACCATATCCGCCCGTTCGTTCCGAGCGTGTGCTGAAGGAGGAGATCCCTTGAGCCGTTTTCCAGGCGTCGATCTGCTGGAGATAGATGCGCTCCTCACCGAGGAGGAGCGATTGGTGCGCGACACGGTTCGCGCTTTCGTCGACGATAAAGTGAAGCCGATCATCGAGGAGTGCCACCGCGAGGCGCGCACCCCTCTGGAGCTGGTGCCCGAGATGGGCGCCCTCAACCTGTTCGGCGCCAGCCTCTCCGAGTACGGCCTCCCGGGGCTCGGCGGCGTCGCCTATGGCCTGATTATGCAGGAGCTGGAGCGGGGGGATTCGGGGCTGCGCAGCTTCGTCTCCGTGCAGAGCTCGCTGGTGATGTACCCCATCCACACCTTCGGCTCGCAGGAGCAGAAGGACCGCTGGATCCCCAAGCTCGCCACCGGCGAGGCCATCGGCTGCTTCGGCCTCACCGAGCCCGACTTCGGCTCCAACCCTGGAGGCATGCGCACCACCGCCCGGCGGACCGCCGACGGCTGGGTGCTCAACGGCTCCAAGCAGTGGATCACCAACGGCACCCTGGCCGACGTCGCCGTGGTCTGGGCCAAGACCGAGGAGGGCGTCCGCGGCTTCCTGGTCGAGAAGGGGACCCCCGGCTTCACCGCCTCGGACCAGCACGGCAAGTTCTCCCTGCGCGCCTCCACCACCTCGGAGCTCGGCTTCCACGACTGCCGCGTCCCGGCCGACGCCATCCTCCCCGGCAGCACGGGCCTCAAGAGCCCCCTGATGTGCCTCAACCAGGCGCGCTACGGCATCGCCTGGGGGGGCATCGGCTCGGCCATGGAGACGTACCACACGGCGCTCGAATACGCCAAGCAGCGCGTCCAGTTCAACGGCCAGCCGATCGCCTGCCACCAGCTCGTGCAGGAGAAGCTGGCCTGGATGGCGACCGAGATCAGCAAGGCCCAGCTCCTCGCCTATCAGCTCGGCAAGCTCAAGGACTCCGGCCGCCTCAAGCCGTTCCAGATCTCGATGGGCAAGCGCAACAACATCTGGCTGGCCCGCGAGTGCGCCAAGCTCGCCCGCGAGATCCTGGGCGCCAACGGCATCGTGGACGACTACCCGGTCATCCGCCACATGCTGAACATCGAGTCGGTCTACACCTACGAGGGGACGCACGACATCCACGGCCTGATCATCGGCGAGGCGATCACCGGCATCCCGGCCTTCAACGCGCCGGAGCGGCCGGTAAAGAAAGAAAAGAAGGAAAAAGAGCAGCCGGTGGCCGCGGGGAGCGCCCGCTGATGCCGGCGGTCATGGATCACCTCCTCGAGCAGGACTTCATCCGCGTCACCGAGCAGGCGGCCATCGCCGCCGCCAAGACCATGGGCTTCGGCCAGCGCAAGTACTCCGACCAGGTGGCGGTCGAGGCGATGCGCCGCGAGATGGACAACATCCTGATGGACGGCCGCGTGGTGATCGGCGAGGGCGAGCGCGACAAGGCCCCCATGCTCTTCGTGGGCGAGGAGGTCGGCGCCCTGCGCGGCAAGGACGGCGCCGTGCAGGTCGACATCGCCGTCGATCCCCTGGAGGGGACCAACCTCTGCGCCACCGGCTCGCCGGACTCGATCGCCGTGCTCGCCGCCGCCGAGCGGGGGGGCCTGCTCTACGCGCCCGACGTCTACATGGAGAAGCTGGTGGTGGGCCCCACGGCCCGCGGCCGCATCCACATCGACGCGCCCGTGGCCGAGAACCTGCGCAACGTCGCTGACGCCTTCGGCCGCCGGGTGAGCGATCTCACGGTGGTGGTGCTCGACCGTCCCCGGCACAATCAGCTCGTCGCCGACATCCGCGAGGCCGGCGCGCGCATCCGCCTGATCCCGGACGGCGACCTGTCGGCCGGCATCTCCGCCGCCGTGCGGGGCACCGGCGTGCACGCCGTGATGGGGATCGGCGGCGCGCCCGAAGGGGTGATCACCGCCGCGGCCATGCGCTGCCTGGGCGGCGAGATCCAGGCGCGGCTCAAGCCCCACGACGCGGAAAACGAGGGGAAGGAGGAGCAGGAGAAGCGGCTCCAGGCCCTCGGCTTCCACGATCTGTCCAAGATTTACAAAACCGAGGACCTCGCTCCCGGCGAGCAGATCCTCTTCAGTTGCTCCGGCGTCACCGACGGCGAGCTGTTGCGGGGGGTCCGCTTCTTCGGCGGCGGCTCGCGCACCTCGACCCTTTTCATGTCGCTCTCGCGCAAGATCATCCGCTTCGTCGATACGATCCACCGCGAGCAGGTGACGACGCCGGTCCGGTTCCTGTAGAGCGCCATGATCAAACCGGACCGCTGGATCCGCGAATGGGGGCGGAACGGGGGAGTCACCCCGTTCGAGGAGGGTCAGGTCAATGCCGCCAGCTATGACGTCCGCGTCTCAGACCACTGGATCTGTCCCACCCGGGACCCGGAGGAATTCCGCGCGCCCGGCATCAAGCTCTTCCCGGGCGAGGTGGTGCTCGCCTCGACCCTGGAGTACGTGCGCATCCCACGCGACGTGGCCTGCGACCTCAAGCTCAAGTCGACGCTCGGCCGGCTGTGGATCAACCACTCGCTGGCCGGCTGGTGCGATCCCGGTTTCGAGGGGGAGATCACCCTGGAGCTCCAGAACCTCGGGCCGCAACCCTTTATCTTGGAGGCAGGCAGACGAATTGCACAGCTCATCTTCATCACCATGGAGTCCGAGCCCGAGGTCGCATATGGCGAGCCCGGCTCCTCGAGTCACTATCAGGGTCAGAGGGGGACGACTCCGGCCCGCAGATGAGGATGAGGTTTTCCTGCCGTGCGAAGCGCGTTGGCGGCCCGGTTCATCTCTCAGTATCCGCATAGCGCTGGCTATTTACGAAGTATAATTGGCCCAATCATCATGGGCATTGTCGGCAATCTCCGCACGATGCAGCTCGAGGAGCTGCTCCAGTGGCTCTCGCAAAGCAAGAAGAGCGGGACCCTGGAGATCGTGCATGGAAAAGTCGAGAAGAAGATCTTCTTCAAGGACGGCCTGATCCTCTCCTCCGCCTCGAACAAGCCCGAGGAGTACCTGGGGCACTTCCTGATGAGCCACGGCCTCATCAACGAGGGGCAGCTCGGCCGGGCGATCGAGCTGCAGGAGAAGAGCCGCATGCTGCTGGGGATGATCCTGGTCAACAACGGCGCCATCGCCGAGCGGGACCTCGCCCGCATGCTCCGCCTCAAGGCCGAGGAGAGCATCTACGACATCTTCTCCTGGGCCGAGGGGGACTTCCGCTTCCTCGACGACGTGCTCCCCGAGAGCGCCATGGTGCCGATGCGGATGGACGTCACCGGCATCGTGATGGAGGGGGTCCAGCGGGTGGACGAGTGGCGGCGCATCCGCCAGGTGCTCCCCAACGAGCAGATGATCCCGGTGGCGATCGTCGATCTCTCGACCGTCGCGGGCTTAGGGCCCGGCGAGCAGCGCATTTTGAGTCTTATCAACGACGAGCGCACCATCGAGGAGATCCGCCAGCAGACCCACGCCACCGAGTACCAGACCTGCAAGCTGGTCTTCGACCAGTGGCAGCTCGGCCGCGTGAAGCTGATCAAGCTGCGCGGCGGGCGCCCCGCCGTCGCCGCCCCGGACCCGGGAGCCGCGCCCGCCGGGACGATCCGCGCGGAGAGCCTGATCCAGGCCGGCCGCACCTTCCTGTCGCAGGGGGAGTTCGACGCCGCGCTGCGTCACCTGCGGGCGGCGCGGGCCCTGGAGCCGGAGAACCCGGACACCCAGGAGAACCTGAGCGAGGCCGAGAAGCGGATCCGCGAGCAGATCGAGCGCTCCGGCGTCACCCTGGCGTCCATCCCCCAGGTGACCGCCACCATGGAGCAGCTCACCTCCTCGAACCTCTCCCCCCAGGAGGGGTTCATGCTGACGCGGATCAACGGCGTCTACGACATCCAGTCGATCCTCAAGATCACGCCGATGCCGCAGCTCGACGCCCTGATGCTGTTCTGGAAGCTGGCGATGGCCGGCTACATCCGCCTGCTGCCGCCGCGCAACCCCACGGGCCCCACGCGGGCCGTGGCGCGGTAGCTAGCCGCGGTACCTAGCCGCCCAGCGCGGCCATCTCGGTCTCGATCCGCTCCCACTCCCCCATCAGCTCCTCGACCTTCGCCGAGAGGGTCTTCTGCTCGTTCTCGAGCCGCTTGACCTGCTCGCGGGGGGTACGGTCGAAGAAGGTGGGATCGCAGAACATCTCGTTGATGGCGTGGACACGCGACTCCGCGTTCTCCACCTGGGAGGTGACCAGGTCGAGCTTCTTCTTGAGATCCTTCTGGCGCTGCTGGCGGCGGCGCGCCTCGGCCGGATCGAGCTCCGCCGGCGGCGCGGCCGCGGCGGCCTTCTTCTTCTGCTCCCGCCGCATGCGCAGCACCGCCTCGGCGTCGAGGTGGTCGTCGCCCAGGCGCTCCAGATACTCCTCGTAGGTCCCCCGGAAGTCGTTGATCCCCCTGGGGGAGATCTCGAAGATGCGGTCCGCGAGCTGGGAGACGAACCAGCGGTCGTGGGAGACGAAGATCAGCGTGCCGTCGTAGGCCTTGAGCCCCTCGACCAGCGCCTCGATCGCCTCCAGGTCCAGATGGTTCGTGGGCTCGTCGAGGATCAGCACGTTCGGCCTGGTCACCGAGAGCTTGCAGAAGACCAGCCGCGCGGCCTCGCCGCCGGAGAGGCTGCCGATCGGCTTCTTCACGTCGTCGCCGGAGAACAGCACCATCCCCAGGTTGCCCCGCACGAAGCCGATCGGCTCGCCGGGGACCGTCTCCCAGAGCCAGGCCTCGACGCTCTGCTTGCTCCCCTTCGGCACCTCGTTGTGGTCCTGCGAGAAGTAGCCCTGGTACGTCTCGTACCCCCACTCGACCCTGCCGGCGTCCGCCTCGGTCTCCCCCACGGCGATCTTGAGCAGGGTCGACTTGCCGATGCCGTTGGGGCCGATGATGGCGATGCGGTCGCCGCGCTCGACCCGCAGGGAGACGTCCCTGAGCACCTGGTTGTCGCCGTAGGCCTTGGAGATCCCCTCCAGCTCCAGGGCCATGCGGCCGCTGGGCCGCACCTGCTGGAACTTGAAGGTGGGGTACCGCCGCGAGCTCTGGGGCAGGCGCTCGATGACGATCTTCTCCATCATCTTCATCTTGCTCTGCGCCTGCCGGGCCTTGGTCGCCTTGGCCTTGAACCGGTCGATGAACTCCTTGTGGCGGGCGATCTCGGCCTCCCGCTTCTCGATCTCGGCCTCCTTGCGCTCCCGGTTGCCCACCTTGGCCGCCAGGAAGGCGTTGTAGTTGCCGGGATAGAGGATCATCGTCTCGTAGTCCACGTCCACGATGTGGGTGCAGATGTTGTCGAGGAAGCGGTGGTCGTGGGAGATGACGATCGCCGTGCCCTTGTAGGTGTCCACCAGGAACTTCTCCAGCCAGCGGATGGAGAGGATGTCGAGGTGGTTCGTGGGCTCGTCGAGCAGGAGCACGTCGGGCTCGGAGGCGAGCACCTGGGCGAGCAGCACGCGCAGCTTGAAGCCGCCGGAGAGGGTCGAGAGCAGGTTGCGGTGGACCTCGGTCGGGATGCCGAGCCCTTCGAGCACCTCGCCCGCCCGGGCTTCCAGGGTGTAGCCGTCGTTGCGGAGGATGAGGTCCTCCACCTCGGCGTAGCGGTCGGCGTCGAATTCCGTCTCGGCGTTCCAGGATGGGCATGTGCTCGTAGCGGAAGTGGTCCTGCTTGAGGACGCCCAGCTTGAGGCGCTTGGGCATCGCGATCGTCCCCTCGCTGGGGATGTCGTCCCCGGCGAGGATGCGCAGAAAGGTCGATTTGCCCGAGCCGTTGGCCCCCACGAGGCCATAGCGGTTGCCCGGGTTGAACTGGATCGAAACCCCCTCGAACAGGGTCTGGGGGCCGAAGGACTTACCAAGGTCGGAGACGGCGATCATAGGGCGGAGAATGATAACAGGATCGCGGGCGCGGTATTCCAGCGGGAGGGAGCTGTTTGGGCGGCGGCTGTGGTATGCTTTGAAGTGACGAGAGGTTCTGAATAGGAGAGAAAAGAGATGGCGATCTTGCGACAGGAAGAAAGCCGGGAGGAGCGGCGACGGCGACTCATCGCGGAGGCGGAGGACTTCCGGCGGCGCCATCCTGTGCCAGACCAAGATGAGGTGCTCGCGGAGATGCAGCGTCTCCGAGAATCCCTCCCCAAGGGTCTCAAGACGGATAGCACAGAGCTTTTGAGAGAGGCTCGGGGTTGGTACGAGCCGGCGGCAGAGCCTGTGACAGACGTTCGTGGTATCCTTATTGGTGACGTGGTTCCGGACGGAGGAAAAGAAGTGGCTATCTTGCGACAAGACGATACCCGAGAAGCTCGCAGGCGGGAGATTCTCGAGGAAGCGGAAGAGTTTGCGCGACGGCATCCCCCCGCGACCGGTCGGGAAGAGGTACTCGAAAGAATTCGCCGTCGGCGCCTATCGATCCCGAGGAACCCCAACGCTCCCGACGCCGTGGAGCTCATCCGTGAGGATCGGGACCGTTGAGGCAAGGTTGGGTTGTTGACGTCAGTGTTGGAGCCAAGCTTTTTGTGTCCGAAGAGCTCAGCGACAAGGCCGAGGAGCTGTTCCAAGATTCTCCGGGAATTCGGAAGGTATTTTTCGTCCCCGATCTTTTCTTCATCGAATGCAACAACATCTTTTGGAAGCACATACGGCGCTTCGGCTTCCCAGTCGATGAGGCACAGAAAAGCCTGAAGGATCTGATGGAGCTTGGGCTTCGTCCCGTGTCCAGCACCGCTCTCCTTTCCGACTCCCTCAATCTGGCACTGGAGCTCGGTATCACCGCCTACGACGCCTCTTACGCCGTGCTTGCCCAGGATCTCTCCCTTCCTCTCGTCACCGCCGACCGGAAGCTGATCGGCAACCTCAAGGGCGCCGGCACCAACGTCTGCTGGCTGGGCGACCTCCCCACCTGAATCCCTGCTACCCTCCCCTGCGGGAAGCCCGCGCGGCCCGAAAACGTTCTCCCATCGGGGACTTCGATCCGACATGGCCGCAATCCGCAAAGTGAAGCTCGTTCCAACCCAGCCCCGGCCGCGCCGGTGGGGGATTCTCGGTGCCATCGCCGCCATCCTCCTGATCGCCGCGTTCGTCGGTATCCGG
>QHVW01000585.1 GCA_003223675.1 Acidobacteriota bacterium | reverse complement strand
GCCCCCTCTTCCCCGATGTGCTAGACTTCATGGGTATTTGGGAGCAATTTCTTCATCCAATTTCTAGCCATGTCCGTCGCCGTCGTCCGCAAGAAGAGCTCGACCCCGGAGCGGCCTACCCTCTCTCCCGAGAAGGGGAACGAGCTGCTGGGCATCCTCCTGCTCGCGGCGGCCGCGTTCCTGGTGCTCTGCCTGGGGAGCCACCATCCGCAGGACCCGAGCCTGCTGCACCGCGTCCCGGCGGACGCGCATGCCCACAACTGGGCCGGCGCGGTGGGGGCCCAGGTCTCGGCCATGGCGTTCGGATTCTTCGGCCTGACCTGCTTCCTGCTCCCGTTCTTCCTGCTGGTCTCCGGCTGGCGCCGGCTGCGGCGGCACGGCGCTCCGCGCGTGGTGGGACGCGGCTTCGGCGCGATCCTCCTGCTCGCTTCCACTCCGGCCCTCCTCCAGATCGGCTTCGGCCGTCTGGTCTGGCAGGACGGCTCGATCGCGGCCGGGGGCGCTTTCGGCGTGCTGCTCGCGGACTTCCTGCAGTCGCGGCTCAACTTCCCCGGCACCCTGGTGGTGCTCGGCTCGGCGGTGGCCGTGGGCAGCACCCTGGTGGTGCTCGGCTCGGCGGTGGCCGTGGGCACGGCCCTGGTGGTGCAGTCGACCCTGGGAGACGTGCTCGCCTCCTGGCGCGACCGTATACGCCAGCTCTGGCAGGGGTGGACCCTCTCCCGTGAGCGGCGTCGGGAGCGGCGGGAGAAGGAGCGGAGCCGCCGGCGGGTGATCACCAAGCACCTCCAGCGGGTCGCCGAGGAGAAGCAGAAGAAGGCGCCGCCGCCCGCCCCCGAGGCGCACCGGCCGTCCATGGCCGCGGCCTCGGTGTCGGTCGGCTCGCCGCCGCCGGATCGTATCGACCTCCCGCTCCGCCCGCGGGTGACCGAGAAGCGGGGCGAGCCGGAGCTGGCGATCCGCCGGGTGCCCGCGCCCGGCGCTCCAATCCTTGAAGAGGACGACGACTTCCGTCCGTCTCCCTACAGCCCGCCGGCCCCGCGCCCCGCCGCCTCGGCGGCCTCTCCGGCCCGCAAGGCGCCGCAGAAGGAGCTGCCGTTCGTGGCCGAGATCGCCCCCGGCACGCTGCCGCCGGTCAACCTCCTCCAGATGGGGGAGGGCCGGAGCGCCCAGGATGAGGTCGAGCTGGTGCGGCTGGGGGAGGCGATCCGCAGCCGCTGCGCCGAGTTCGGCGTCGAGGGCACGGTCGAGGCGATCAGCCCCGGCCCGGTGATCACCGTCTTCGAGCTCCAGCCGGCGCCGGGGGTCAAGGTCAGCCAGGTCGTCAACCTCCAGGACGACCTCGCGCTGGCCCTCAAGGCCGAGTCGGTGCGCATCGACCGCATGGCCGGCCGCTCGACGCTGGGCATCGAGGTGCCGAACCGGCAGCGGTCAATCATCCGCCTGGGCAACCTGCTCGCGGACGAGCGCTTCCGCAAGTCCCCCTCGGTGCTCACCATGGCGATCGGCACCGACATCCACGGCGAGCCCTACTACGCCGATCTCGCCACCATGCCCCACCTGCTGGTGGCCGGCGCCACCGGCGCGGGCAAGAGCGTGGGCCTGCAGAGCATGATCACCTCGATCCTCTACAAGGCCACGCGGGACGAGGTGCAGTTCATCTTCATCGATCCCAAGCGCATCGAGCTGGGGGTCTACGCGGACATCCCCCACCTCAAGTGCGAGGTGGTGGTCGATCCCAAGAAGGCGGCCAACGCGCTGCGCTGGGCCGTGGCCGAGATGGAGCGCCGCTACCGGCTGCTGGCCGAGGTGCACGTGCGCTCGATCGCCTACTACAACCGGGCGATCTCGGACCCGGAGACACAACAGCGCCTGGCGTTGTCCGAGGACGGCGCGGGGCTGTTCACCGCCGCGGACCTCAAGCCGCTCCCCTACTACGTGGTGGTGATCGACGAGCTGGCCGACCTGATGATGGTCTCCTCCTCGGAGGTCGAGACCTCGATCGCCCGCCTGGCGCAGATGGCCCGCGCCGTGGGCATCCACCTGATCGTGGCCACCCAGAGGCCGTCGGTGGACGTGCTGACCGGCACCATCAAGGCGAACTTCCCCTGCCGCATCTCGTTCGCCACGGCGAGCCGCCACGACTCGCGCACCATCCTGGACCAGGTGGGCTCGGAGAAGCTCCTGGGCAAGGGGGACATGCTGATGATGCCCCCCGGCTCGTCGCGGGTGATGCGCCTGCACGGCGCCTACATCTCGGAGCAGGAGACGGCGGCGCTGATCCGCTGGCTCAAGAAGCTGGGCAAGCCGGAGCTCGATCCGGACGTCCTCAAGGCCCCCGAGGGGGACGGCGCCCGCGGCGGGGACGGCGGCGACAACGACGACGATCTCTACGACGAGGCGGCCCGCCTGGTGGTGGCCGAGCGCCAGGCCTCCGCGAGCTTCCTCCAGCGCCGCATGCGGATCGGCTTCTCCCGCGCCGCCCGCCTGATCGACATGATGGAGCGCGACGGCCTTCTCGGCCCCTCCCAGGGGAGCAAGCCCCGCGAGGTGCTGGTCAAGCCG
>QHVW01000239.1 GCA_003223675.1 Acidobacteriota bacterium | reverse complement strand
CTTCTCGTCGGCGCGGAAGGCCTGGAGCTGCTCGGCGCGGCGCATCAGCGCGCCGAGGTCGCCGGAGGTGAACAGCCGGGCCGTGGCGTAAGCCACCTCGGGGTCGCCCGAGGAGACGCCGCGCAGGTCGATCAGGAGCCGGTCCCGGATCTTGCCGCGGTTCTTGTCGAGGGCGTCGCGGACCTCCTGGACGGTGTCCTTGTCGAAGCTCGGGATGTGCAGCATCGCGACCCCACCCTCGACGTCCTCCAGGCTGACCGGCGGCGGCTCGAACGGCTTGAGCTCGAAGGAGATCTGCACCGGCTCGCCGAGGCGGATCACCTCCAGGTTGACCTTGGTGCCGGGCTTCTCGGTGAGCGCCTGCTGCATCTCCCAGAGGGGCATCAGGCGGGTCGAGCGGCCGTTGATCTTGGCCACGACGTCCCCCGGCCGGATTTTGGCGACCCCGCCCGGGCTCCCCTTCTCCACCGCCACCACGTAGGCGATCCCCCGCTCCTTGAGCAGGGTCAGCCCCGAGTAGCGCCGGCCGATGCCGGCCGCCTGGTTGTAGGTGGAGATCGCCGAGGCCGGCACATAGAGCGAGAACGGGTCGAGCGCGTCCGTGGTGCCGTCGAGAGCGCTGGCCATGAGCGTGCTCATGTCCGGCTCATCGACGTAGGCCTGGCGCACCAGCCCGAGCGTCTCGCTGAAGACGGAGAGGTACTTGTAGAAGGAGTCGTCCCCCGGCTTGACCTGCTTGTCGTCCGCGGCGCGCACGAGGGTGGCCGCGAGCAGAGGGAAGACGAGGACGGCGGAGACGAGGAAGAAGAGGATTCGACTGCGGCTCATAAGCTCACCTTACCGTAACCAACTCAAGGGGTCCTCGGGGCGGTTCTCGACGCGGATCTCGAAGTAGAGCTTCTCCGAGGCGAGCCCCACGGTGTCCCCCAAGGATAGCATGTCTTCCCGTCCCACCCGCATCGAAGCGAGCCCGGCGTACAGCGAGAACACCCTCCCGGGGTGCTGGACGATCACCGTGTCCCCGTACCCCTGGAAGGGCGCGGCGTAGAGCACCTTGCCGGGGAAGACCGCCTTCACCGGCACGCCTGCCGCCACCGCGAGGTCGACGCCGTTGTGGGGCACCCTGGTGTGGTAGTGGGGGTCGAGGATCGCGCCGAACCCCTCGGTGACCTTCCCCTCGACGGGCCAGTCGAGCACGCCCCGGAACTGCTGCATGGGGGTGCCGGCGGGAGACGCCTGGTTGCGGCCGTAGAGGAGGTCGAGGAAGGCGGCGAGCTTCTTCTCCTTGTCCGCCAGCTCGGTGGTGCGGGCGACGAGGGTCTGGCTCTCCTTCTGGAGCCTGGCGAGCAGGGCCTCCTTGCGCTGCCGCACCGACACCAGCTCCTGGCGGCGGGTGCGCTCGCTGGCGATCCACCGCTCGGTCTCCTCGCGCCGGGCCACGAGCTGGTCCCGCTCGCGGGCGAGATCGATCCGCGCCTGCTCGTAGCGGTCGATCGCCGAGCGGTCGCGCCGGGCGAGGTAGCGCATCAGGCGGATGGAGGGGAGGAGCCGCTGGTCGGGCTTGAGGGAGAGGAAGAGCCGGAGATAGCCCTGGCGGCCCAGCCGGTAGAGCCCGGTGAGATGGCGCTTGAGATCGGTCCGGGCGGTGTCGAGCGCCCCCTGGAGGCGGGCCACCTCGGCCTCCCCCTCCTCCACCCTCTTCGCCGCGAGATCGCGGGCCGTGGTCGCCTCGTTGAGCCGCGCCTCCTGGAGGCTCAGCTCCACCCCCACCGCGTCGATCTGCCCCTGCATCCCCGTCTGCGCCTTGCGGGCGGCGGCCAGACGCTCCGTGAGCCTGGCGATCTCCATGCGGATCGCCGCCAGCTCCGCCTCGCGCGAGGGCTTCTGGGCGGGCAGGGGGGTGACGAGAAGAAACAGGAGGCCGAGGATGACGAGGCCGGCGGCCCAGGCGTGTGGTTTTCGGGGCGGTCTGCCCTCCGAAGCCTCACCCCCTGGCCCCCTCTCCACTTCGTGGAGAGGGGGAAAACGAATCCCTTCCCGAAACGGCAACCTCGCGAGATCACGCCCCCCCTCTCCACGAAGTGGAGAGGGGCCGGGGGTGAGGCTTCGGAGGGCAGACGGCTCAGAGGGCAGAGGCGTAGAGGGACGCACCGGAGAAGGCTACTACTTCCCCGCCGCCTTCGGCTCCCCCGCCCCCTCGCCCCTCAGCTCGTTGAAGAGGAAGCTGAGCTCGTCGGCGGCCTCGTCGATCTTCTTCGAGGTCGGCTTGCCGCCGCCGTGGCCGGCGCGGGTCTCGATGCGGATCAGCGTCGGGTGGGGACCGGCGTTGGCGTGCTGGATCGCCGCCGCGAACTTGAAGCTGTGGGCGGGCACCACCCGGTCGTCGTGGTCGGCGGTGGTGATCAGCGTCGGCGGATAGGCCGTCCCCGGCTTCAGGTTGTGGTACGGCGAATAGGCGTAGAGCGCCTTGAGCTCCTCCGGATTCTCCGGCGAGCCGTAATCCGAGGTCCACCCCCAGCCGATGGTGAACTTGTTGAAGCGCAGCATGTCGAGCACGCCCACCCCCACGATCACCGCGCCGTAGAGGTCCGGCCGCTGCACCATGCAGGCGGCGGTCAGCAGGCCGCCGTTGCTGTAGCCGGCGATCGCCAGCTTCCGGCGCGAGGTGTAGCCGTTGGCGACCAGCCACTCGGAGGCGGCGATGAAGTCGTCGAAGACGTTCTGCTTCTTGAGCTTCATGCCCGCCTGGTGCCAGTCCTCCCCGTACTCGCCGCCCCCCCGCAGGTTGGCCACCGCGTAGACGCCGCCGCGCTCCATCCACACCAGGTGGGGGGTGGAAAAGGCGGGGACCAGCGAGACGTTGAAGCCGCCGTAGCCATAGAGATAGGTCGGATTCGAGCCGTCGAGCTTCAGCCCCTTCTTGTAGGTGAGGAACATCGGGATGCGGGTTCCGTCCTTGCTCGGGAAGAAGACCTGCTTCGTCTCGTACCGGCCGGGGTCGAACCCCTTGATCTCGGGATGCCGGAAGACGGTCGCCTTGCCGGTCTCCAGGTCGTAGCGGTAGATCGTGCCCGGCGCCGTGAAGCTGGAGAAGGAGAAGAAGGTCTCGCGGTCCTTGCGGTGGCCGGTGAACCCTTCGGCCGAGCCGAGCCCGGGGAGCTCCACCTCGCGCAATGGCTTGCCCGCGAGGTCGAATTGCCGCACCTGGCTGTGGGCGTCCTTCAGATAGAGCGCCACGAAGGTGTCGTTCAGGCAGGTGACCCCCTGGAGGGTCTCGGTCCCTTGAGGGATCAGCTCGCGCCACTTCTCCCGGGCGGGATCGCGCAGGTCGATCGCCATCACCCGGCCGCGCGGCGCGCCGAGATCGGTCTGGACCCAGAAGATGGGGCCTTCGTTGTTGATGAAGCTGTAGGCGGCGTCAAAGCGGTCCAGCAGCTCGACCACCCTGGAGCCCGGCTGCCGGAGGTCCTTGTAGAAGACGCCGTTCTCGGTCTCCGTCCCCTTCCAGGCCTGGATGACCAGGTACCGGCCGTCCTCGGTGACGGCGGCGATGAACCCCATCTCCTTGCGGTCCGGCCGCTGGTAGACCAGCTCGTCGGCCGACTGCGGCGTGCCGATCCGGTGGTAGTAGAGCTTCTGGTAGAAGTTCGCCTCCTCCAGCGGGCGCCCCTCGTGCGGCTCGTCGTAGCGGCTGTAGAAGAACCCCTTGTTGTCGTGGGTCCAGGCGGCCAGCGAGAACTTGACCCACTTCAGCACGTCCGGCAGGTCACGGCCGGTCTCGACGTCGCGCACCCGCCACTCCTGCCAGTCCGACCCTCCGGAGGAGAGGCCGTAGGCGAGGAGCTTGCCGTCCTCGCTGACGCTCCAGCCGGTCATCGCGATCGTGCCGTCCTGCGACAGGGTGTTGGGATCGAGCACCAGCTTGGGCTCGCCGCCCGGTGTGTCCACCCGGTAGAGGACGTTCTGATTCTGGAGGCCGTCGTTGCGGGTGAAGAAGTACCGCCCCCCGTGCTGGATCGGCACGGTGTAGCGCTCGTAGTTCCACAGCTCGGTCAGCCGCTTGCGGATCGGCTCCCGCTCGGGGATGGCCGCCAGGTAGGCCGAGGTCAGCCGGTTCTGCGCCGCCACCCAGTCGCGCGTCTGCTGCGAGTCGAGGTCCTCCAGCCAGCGGTAGGGATCGGCAACCTTGACGCCATGGTACTCATCCACCTGCCCGACGCGGGGCGATTCAGGATAGACGATCCGCTTCTCCGTGGGGCTCTCGACCGACGTTTGCATCATGATGGCCTCAGCAGTCTTCGCAGAAATCGGCTCCGCCGCCGCCAGGGCGAGCAGGACCAGAACGATCCGCCTGGACATAAGGATCTCCTTCTTTTATGGGTGCGGCTGACCCCTTTTGTGGGACCGATTGCTCCCCTTTATGGGCCCAAAGCCGATCAGCCGCGCTTCCCGCCTCATTCCGGGCTCATAGATAACCTAGCGACCGGAGATTCTCCAGATACTCAACCCCCTCGGGACCAGCCGGCGCTCCCCGCCGCGGCAAGCCGTATCCGGCCACGACCACGGGCGGCGGCGACCACTTGCACCCTGGAGGCGGCGCCGGCAGCTCCTCGCTCTGCGGCAGCCCGAGCGCCCGCAGCAGGGCGGCGGCCACCGACTCCGGCGCGATCCGGACAGGCTTCGCCCCCCTTGAGCAGCCGCTCCGCCGCCAGAGGATCACCCGGCCTTCTCCCCCCTCCCGCCGCCGGCCCGCATCGAGCACCACCGCCACCGTCCCCACCCCCTCCAGAGAACGGGCGAGCGAACGGTCGGTCTCCCGCATCTCCGCGCGGACCAGATCGGCCAGCGCCACGTCGCCCCCCCGCCAGCCGTCCGCGGCGATGTCAATTCCCGGAAGATAAAGCGCCGAAGCGCGGGGATTTTCCGTCATCCGCCGCGAAAAGACCTCGCGGTAGAAGCGGTCGGGCAGGAGGGCGCGGTCGCGCACCGAGGCCGCCGCCGGAGCAGGCAGGGCCGCGGTGAGCCGCGGGTCCGGCGGGCCGGCCGCCGTCTCTGCCGCGAGCGCCGCCACCGCCGGGCGCTCCCCCTCCGGAGCCACCACCCCCCGCGCGCCCTCGCGCAGCAGCCCGTAGGCGCCGTGGGCCACCACCAGCCCGGGGATGGGCTCGGCCGGATAGGTGGCCCACCAGTTCACCGCCAGCCCCGGCTCGCCGCCGCGCGAGGCCAGCTCCCAGACCGTATAGGCCCGGCGGCGGTTGGCCAGGATCGGCCGGTACTCGGCGAGCCCGAGCGGCACCTCGACCCGGCTCCACCACATCCGCAGGGGGCCGGTGCGCGCGAGCGCGGTCTTCATCCCCAGCGGCAGGAAGCTGTCGAGCGAGGTGACGCCATGGTCCGGCCCGGGGACCCCGGTGGCGACCGCCGTCCAGAACGAGGCCGGGGGCTCGCGCTTCCGGCGGTAGGAGAAGACCTGCCCCTCGCGCGCCATGCGCCCGAGCTCGGGCAGCTCGCCCAAGGCGATCAAATAGTCGATCTCCGCGGGCAGGACGCCGTCGATCCCCACCAGCGCCACCCGCTCCCCCGGCCCGGTGGGCAGGGCCGCCGGGGCCGGCGCCGGGGAACGATGGGCCGCCGAAACGGCGGAGATCAGCGAGGGGAGCACCAGCAGCGCCGCGCCGGCGAGGATGGCGAAGCCGATCCACCGGCGGGAGAAAAGCCGCCCGAGCGGCGCCGCGTCCGTGAAGCGGATCGCCAGGGTGAGCAGCCCGTTGTAGGTCAGCTTGATCAATAGATAGATGAGCGGCGGCGTGACCAGCACCAGGCCGGCGACCTGCCAGAGCCGCCCCTCGGCCAGCACCTCCCCTCCCAGCCGCAACGCGAAGGCGAGCACCCCCGCCCCGGCCGCCAGGGCCATGGCGAGCGACAGCGCCTCGATGCGCCGCACGTGATACAGCCGGATCACCAGCACGATCATCCCGCAGAGGGCGAGGAAAGCGAGCCCCGTCGCCAGGGAGAGCGGCAGGAAGAGATGCAGGAAGAGGGGGATGAGGTCGAGCGGGCTGGCGGTGAGGTTGCCGTTCGCCACCGCCAGGGCCAGGGAGAGCGTGAGCGCCAGGGCGAGGCCGGCGAGCAGCCCCACCTTGGCGGTGAGCAGGAGAAGGGTCCCCGCCGGCTGGCGCGGGCGGAGCGCGTCCTGGAGGAGGAAACGCTCGAACCGGTGATCGAGGTACCCCAGCCGGCGCAACTCGGAGCGGACCCCTTCTAAGTCTTGGCCGGAGGGTGGCATCGGGGGGTAGTGTAACCCCTACCCCGCCGCCCCCTCGCGCTCCAGGAAGAAGTCGATCAGCTCCGAGGAGGAATTCTCCATCTCCAGGCTCAACCCCTGGATGCGCTGGCTTAAATAATTGAACATCCACGCCGCCGGCACGGCCACCACCAGCCCCAAGGCGGTGGTGAGCAGCGCCTCGGCGATCCCCTGCGAGACGGTGGTCATCATGCCGCCGCCGGCCCCGCCGTGGGCGGCGATGTCGCGGAAGGCGTGGACGATGCCCACCACCGTCCCGAAGAGGCCGATGAAGGGGGAGGTGGTGGCGATGGTCGCCAGGCTCCCCACCCCGCGGCTGAGCTCGGTCGTGGTCAGCGACCGGGTGCGCTCGAGCGCCCGGCCGGTGGCCTCGAGCACCTCCGCGGTGGAGAGCCCGCGGGCGCTCTTCTGCTGGAAGGTCGCAAGGCCGGCCGCGATCACCCGGGCGACGTGGCTGTAGGGGAACATGCGGGCGGCGTCGATCGCCGGCATCGCGTGCCCCGCCGCGAGATGGGGGCTCACCCGGCGGGCGAACGCGCGCGACTGCCGCCGGGCTCGCGCCAGCACGATCACCCGTTCGAGCGAGACCCCGAGCGACCAGACCGAGAGGAGGGAGAGGATGACGATCACCACGAGCCCCGTCGTGCTGACCGTCCCCGCCAGACCGAAGAGCTGAATCGAACCGTTCACGAGTGCTCCTTTCCAGCCCCGAGGGGCACGGGATCGAATCGGGTCCTGACCGCGGCGCCTGGTGCCGGCAGGCCGCGGGGTCGAAAGGAGCGCTCCTGCAAGGATTAGAGGGGGGCGGGGGCGGATTGGTTCCGGGGGAGCCCGGGATCTGCCACCAGGCGAGGGTCTGTTGCGCTTCTACGAGACCCGCCGGGACAGGAGGGCGCGCGAAGCTCGGACATGGAGTAAAATGAATCTTGCTATGACGACTCCCAGGAAGCAGCCCTCGATCCTCTCGAATCCCGCGGAAGAGGAATTCCACCCCCGGACTCCACTGGGCCGCAGGCTTTGGGAGATCCGCAAACGGATCGTGGAATCCGGGGAGCCTCTGCTGGATCGGGAGGGTCTGGAGCGGGAGATCGCGGAGCGGCGGGGCGGGGCTGCCGAGCGCTCACGTTGAAGATCACACCCCAAGCATCCTTCGGACCCGACTCGTGGCGCTTCCGACCCGGGGGGCCACTCTTCCGACCCGGTCCGTGACGGTCCCGACCCCGTCCGTGCCTCAGCCGACCCGACCTGCGACGTTTCCGACCCACGGGGCAACGCTTCCGACCCGATCTGTGACGGAAGCGACCCACGGGGCGACGCTTCCGACCCGATCAGCGACGGAAGCGACCCGCGGGGCGACGCTTCCGACCCGATCAGCGACGCTTGCGACCCGTGGGTCCACGATTCCGACCCCCGGGTCCGAAACGCCACGGATTCAGCGCGACCGGTGCTGGACGAACCTGACCAGGTCGCGGAGGGGGTCGGCCTTGCGGCCGAGGGGGGCGAGGGAATCGACCGCGAAGCCGAGGAGCTCCGCGGCGAGGGCCTGCGCTCCGGGAACGCCCAGCAATTTCACGAAGGTCACCTTTTCAGCGTCCTTCCCGGTGTCCTTCCCCGTCTCCTCGGGATCACCGAGCACGTCGAGGAGGTCGTCCGCGATCTGGAAGGCGAGCCCCAGGTTCTTGGCGAAGCGGGCGATCACCTCCAGGTCGCGCCGCCGGGCCTCGGCCGCCATGGCCCCCAGCTCGCCGGCGGCCATGAACAGCGCCCCCGTCTTGTGGCTGTGGATGTACTCCAGGACGTCGAGGCTCATCTCCTCCGGCTTCGCCAGGAGGTCGAGCGCCTGGCCGCCGATCAGGCCGTCGCTGCCGATGGCCGCCGCCAGGTGGTGGACGACATCCTCGGTGGTGTAGCGGCGGAGGGCCAGGCGGTGGGCGGCCTCGGCCACCAGGGCGTAGGCGCGGTTGAGCAGCGCCAGGGCGGCGAGCAGGGCCACGCTCTCGCCGTAGACCCGGTGAACCGTGGGGCGCCCCCGGCGGAGGGCCGCGTCGTCCATTGACGGCAGGTCGTCCAGCACCAGCGAGCAGGCATGGACCATCTCGACGGCGCAGGCGAGGTCGAGCACCGGCTCGGAGCAGCAGCCGAAGAGCTCGGCCACCGCCAGGGTGAGCACGGGGCGCACCCGCTTGCCGGCGCCGGTGAGGGCGTACTGCATGGCCTGGTGCACCGGCTCGGGGCGCTGCGACGAAGGGGGGATGAGCTCCGGCAGGCGGCGGTTCACCCGCGCCGCCCAGGCCGCGAGAGGGCCGGCGAGCGCCGAGGAGGCCGCCGCCGCCGAAGCGGGTGGCGCTTCAGCCCCGGCAATCTTCATGGATGAGCCGCCCTGGAGGCAAGCCGCCGTCAAGCGAACGAATTGACGGCATCGGCCTCGTTG
>QHVW01000584.1 GCA_003223675.1 Acidobacteriota bacterium | reverse complement strand
TGGGGCTTCGGCTCCTCCCCCTCGGTGTTCCACAGGGCGCCAATCCGGTTCTCCGCGGCGTACGCCTGGTAGCGCTCGGGGGGCATGCCGATCCAGGAATCGGCCATCCCCAGCGGCTCGAAAATCTCCCGGCGGACGTAGGTGGAGAAGGGGACACCCCCCACGCGCTGGATGACCTCGCCCAGGATGAGCCAGCTCGACGCCTGGTGATAGCCGGCCTTCTGTCCGGGCACCCAGCGGGGCTCGGGCTTCATGGCGCAGATCTTCGCGATGATCTCCTCCCAGGATTGGTGGGGCCAGCCGGTGTCGAGCATCCGGATGCCGCCGGTGTGGGTGAGGAGATGGCGGAGGGTGATCCCCTCCTTGCCGTTGGCCGCGAATTCGGGGACGTGCAGCGCCACCGGATCGTCGAGCTCCAGCAGGCCGCGCTCCCAGAGCTGGGCGATCGCCACCGCCGGCACCGGCTTGGTGGCGGAGAGCCAGAGCATGAGGTGGCCGCGGGTGAGCGGCTCGCCGGGCCGGTTCTCGCCCAGCGCGGCGTCGGCCACGGGCTCGCCGTGGAGGGAGACGTAGATCTGGGCGCCGAGGTGGAGCCGGTCGCGGATCCCCGCCTCGATGGCCTCCCGCGTGCGGGGGAGCCGGTCCAGAGAGCCGTCGGTCATGGAGCGGGATTGTAGAAGATGTAGGGGGGCGGCCACACAGGGCCGCCCCTACACGTCTATTTGCCCTTCTTGGCGCTCTTGGTGGGGTGCATCTTCGCGGAGATGTCCTCGATCATCTTCAGGTGGTCCTGGAGGGTCGGCAGGGTGGACGAGGCCCAGCTCTTGACGTCCGCGTCCTTGGCTTTCGTCGACTCCTTCTTGAACTCGGCGACGTCCTTCTTGTGGTCCTGGACCATCATGCTGACGTACTTCTTGTCGAACGCGGCGCCCGAGAGCTTGGAGAGCTGATCCACCTCTTTCTGCTTGCTGGCGGGCAGGGTCGAGGCGACCGTCACGCCCTTCTGCGCGGCGAGCTGCTTGAGCTGGTCGTTCGCCTTGGAGTGATCATCGACCATCTTCTGGCCGAAATTCTTGACGTCGGGATCGGAAGCCTTCTGGGCCGCCAGTTGCCCGAGCTGGACCTCTTCCATGCCGCCCACCGCCGCCTCCTTGACGAACTTGCTGTCGGAGGCGCTCAGCTTCGAGGTCGAGGTGGTGGACGTGGTCTTGGTGGTCGTCTTGCTCATCGAGCCCGAAGTGCTCTGCGCGAGGGCCGCCGGGGCCAGCGCGAGCAGGCCCGTCAGGGTGGCCATGGCGATCCGGTTGCTGCTCTTCGTCATACTTCCTCTCCTTTCCTCATTGAGTGGCTGCAGGCAAAAAACGACAGCCCCGGCATTCCGGGAACGCGGGAGCCGCCTTGTCCTTGGAAATCAAGCAAGGGAAGTGCCATGGACGGCCGATTTCGCCCCTCGGCGCGCGGAAGGCTGGCACGCTATTTGCCCTTACTGGTTGGCGTCCCGGCGGACGGAGCCGCTCCCGGCGCTGGGCGAGGGATGAGACGTACCGCCTACTGATTTGATACACAAGGAGCTCCACGATGACACCACGAATCCGTACCGCTTCTCTCTTCGGAGCTCTGGCCGCCTTTCTCTGGGTTTCCAACGCGTGGGCCGGGGATGCCGCTGCCGTGCGGGAGGACGCCGTGAGGGCGATGCAGCGGGGTGAGCGTCTCGTCCAGGAAGGGCACTACAAGGAGGCTTCCGCCGAATTCGAGCAGGCGAGCGATCTCGCCGGCGGCCCCTGCCCCGACTGCCTGCTCGGCGTCGGCCGCGCCTACAGCGGCGCCCGGCAGTACGACGCTGCCCTCCACGTGACCCGCATGGCGCTGGCCCTCTGCTCGTCGCCGCAGGACCAGGCCCGCGCCTACGACCAGCTCGGCACCATCCTGGCTCTCAAGGGGGAGATGGACGCGGCCCGCGAGGCCTACGGCAAGGCGGTCCAGCTCGACGGCCGGATGGCCTCCCAGGTCCGCACCAGCCTCGCCCAGGCGCTGCTCAAGCGCGCCAGCCTCGACTCGGCGAAGAGCGCCCAGGGCGCGCTGGCCACCGTCTCCGAGGAGGTCGCCGTCGCGGCCGGAGCCCCGCGGAAGTAGCAAGTACCTGCGATTCCTACAGATCTGGATTGGCCCCCCGCCGTCCCGACTTGGCCCCGGCCTCTCACTCTAAGAAGAAGGGGCAGGGGCAAAGCCCGTCGATGGGTACGCTCCGGGCTCTCCGAGAGGCGATCGTTTGATCCATTTGCAAGAAACCCTGGTCCGTCTGCGGGACATCGAGCAGGCGCGCGAGCGGCTGGCCGGAGTGGTCCAGCAGACCCCCTGCCACCTCTCCCGGGCCTTCTCCGACGAGCTCGGCCTGCACGCCTGGCTCAAGTACGAGAACCTCCAGCTCACCGGCTCCTTCAAGGTCCGGGGGGCCTACAACAAGATCGCCTCCCTGTCGCCGGAGCAGGCCCGGCTGGGAGTGGTCGCGGCGTCGGCCGGCAACCATGCCCAGGGGGTGGCCTACAGCGCCACCCGGCTCGGCGTGCTCTCCACCATCCTGATGCCGATCACCACGCCCCTGATCAAGGTCGAGAACACCCGGCGGCTCGGCGGCATGGTCGAGCTGGAAGGGG
>QHVW01000583.1 GCA_003223675.1 Acidobacteriota bacterium | reverse complement strand
GGGCTCGTGCTCGCCGCGGCGTCCGCCCGTCCCGCGCTGGCATTCTGCCACACCTGTTTCGCTATCGACCCCTGCACGGAAGACATAGTGTTCGGGAACAACGTGTGTTGCTCGCGCGGCGGTGACCCGATCTGCACTATCAATCACGACTCGAACGGCTGTGTCACTTCGGTGACGACCGCCTGCCCCCCCTAGCCTCACCTGCCCGCACCTCTACGCCAGCACCGTCCGCAGCTCGGAGAGGAACCTCTCCATCTGCGGCCGGGTGCCCACCGTCACCCGCAGATGGGTCGGCATGGACGGGAACTTGCGGCCGACCTCGACCCCCTGCTTCTTGAGCGCGGCGATCAACGGGCCGACGTCCCGCCGCAGGTCGGCCATCAGGAAGTTGGTCTCCGAGGGGATGGGCG
>QHVW01000582.1 GCA_003223675.1 Acidobacteriota bacterium | reverse complement strand
GTAATGGGCGTAGGCCTCGTCCACCAGCACCGCCGTGGCGGCGGGGGTCCGCGCCAGGAAGGCCCGCACCTCGGCCGCCGGAGTGAGGCTCGCCGTGGGGTTGTTGGGATTGCAGAGGTAGACCAGCCCGGAGCTTGCCGGCAGCATCTTGCCGAGGTCGTGCCGCTTCTCCGCGGTGAGCGGCACCTTCACCACCTCGGCCCCCACCGCCCTGGCGTAGCGGGCGAGCGCCTCGAAGGTGGGCTCGGCCATCACGGCCGGCCGGCTCGGGGCCGTGTAGGCGGAGGCGGCGAGCTTGAGGATCTCGCTCGAGCCGGCCCCCAGCAGGATGTGGTCCTCGGGCACACCGTGCAGCTTCGCCAGATCGGCCACCAGGGCGTCCGCCGCCTCGTCGGGATAGCGCCAGGCGAGGTCGAAGGCCTTCCGCATGGCGTCGAAGGCGGCCGGAGCGGGGCCGTACGGATTCTCGTTCGAGCTCAGGCGGACGATGCCGGACGCCGCGGCGGCCTCGGGGGCGGCCTGCGTCGCCGCGGCCAGGGGAAGGGTGGGACGCAGCGCGGCCGAGGCCACGCCGAAACCGAGGAGTTGGGTGAATCCACGACGGGTCAGCGCGGTCGCCATGAGCACCTCCTGTGAGATCTGGTGATTATAGGCCCGATGACGACCCCTGGATCTCGATCCGCCCATCCGCCCCCCGTTCCGCCCCTGGCGCGTACTCGCCCAGGAGATTGCGCTTCCACCAGGCGCCGGTCCTCCGTTTCTCGCCGGAGGTGGTGAACCAATACTGCCAGAGCACCGCCCGCACCCGCTGCGGCGGCTTGCCGGCGAAGGGATCGCGGCGGAAGAGCGCCAGCACGTCCGGGCTCCCTTCGAGGAGGCGGACCTCCGTCACCACCACCCAGGGATTCTCCTGCCAGGAGCCGAGCGAGGCGAACCAGAGGTTCCAGTCGAAACGCGGCTGGTAGGGGGCGTAGATTCCCGGCCTCTCCTGGAGGTCCTGCGGCTTGTAGCGGAACGGATAGGGCACCCAGGTGACGCCGTCGCGGCTCCCCTGGAATTCGATCTCGTAGCGGGCCCGGGTCATCACCGCGAAGAGCCCATACTGGTTGGCGATGCGGAATTGCGCGATCAGGCGGGCCGGAGCCGCGAGCAGGCCCGCGGAGGGGACGTAGGTGATGACCGTCGAGTAGAAGATCCAGATCAGCGCGGCCGCGGCGCCGATCACCCTCCAGCGCGGCGTGGGGCGGGCCTCCACGGCGGATGGCAAGGGCAGGCCGGCGCGGGCGAGCGCCCGGTCGTCGAGCAGCAGGAAGCCGAGCACCAGCACGAGGTAATTGAGGAAGGCGTAGTTGGCGGTGAGGATGATGCCGATCTGGAACGGCGTCACGATCAGGAAACAGGCGACCCGGAAGCGCCGGGGTAGCCAGACCATCCAGACCACCACCAGCTCCAGCAGCAGGGTGAGCCCGGCGGTGGCGGCGTGGAAGCCGTGCGGGAGGTATTGCTGGACGTACCAGCCGGGCCAGGAGGGGAGCGGACCGTTCTCATAGTAGTGGTCCATGGCGGTGAGGTTCCGCCACTGCACCTCGCCGCTCAGCAGCTTGACCACCCCCGACTCGAAATAGATGCGGAACCACTCCCAGCGCAGCAGGAACAGGCTGGCCGGCGACGGCGGGCTGGCGGCCCCCAGCCCCGGCCGCACGCCGCGCGGCGCGAAGAACAGCGAGAGGAACCCCGCCTCCAGCAGCATGCCGTCCGACTGATAGGAGGCGAAGTCCTGCGCCGCGGCGATGAAGGAGACGAAAGTCACGAGGCAGAGGGCGATCGTCATCCGCGGCCAGACGTTGAGCACCAGCAGGACCGAGGCGATCAGCCCGCCCCAGACCAGGGCCATCAGCGCCGGATTGCCCGTATCCAGCCAGAGCAGGGTCGGCACCCGCCAGAAGCGGGAGAGCCCCGGGATCGCCTGGGCCAC